>JAQTZD010000034.1:15786-29253 GCA_028687975.1 Sediminibacterium sp. | reverse complement strand
TGCCCGATCTCGGTTTGTGCTTCGTGCATGAACTGCCGCAACTGGTCCCGGATCAATTCATGATAGTCCTTTCCCCAGGCGTATTTGGCAATATTGGGCGTGCCGGGTTGCTGTGTTGTTGCGGGATAATAATTTTTTAACAAGGTAATCACCGACCGGGCCCCCGGTACCAGTTTCTGCGGGTCAATGCGCAGATCAAAATGGTTCTCCATGTACTGCATCTTTCCCTGCATCCCTTTTGCCAGCCAGTTTTCCAGCCGCCTTGCATCCTCATCCAGCTGCACTGCTTTGGCAATACCGCAATGGTCAAATCCCAGCTGTTGGGCCAATTGTTTCAGGTATTGGGAGTGTGCATTTTGTGAGATCATAGTAGCATGAATTTTAAAAATTCCTAATAAGATGTTACATTGCGCTTTTTTATAATAAAACAGTTTTTTATGAGGAGGGCTCTAACTGCAATATGCTTAGTTTTTGTATTTGTTTCAATTATTTCTGCTCAAGATCACCCTGAGGTTAAAATTGGTAAAATTAAGCCCGAGGATTTTTCTGTCCAGTCTGCGCTAATTGATTCAAATACAAATGCTATTATTATTTCAGATGTTGGCAAATCTGAGTTTACCGGGAATAGCAGGGGGTGGTTTAGCCTCATTTTTAACAGACAGCAACGAATTAAAATTCTCAACGATAAAGGATTTGATCTGGCATCTATTTCTATTCCGCTCTATTTTCAGGGATCGGATAAAGAAAAGCTGTTAGAACTGAAAGTGTTTACTTATAACCTGGAAAATGGGACGGTAGTTACACAAAAACTGGAGAGTAAGGATGTTTTTGAAGAGAAAAAATCCAAAAATCTGGTGCTTAAAAAATTCACTTGTCCTGGGGTTAAAGCTGGATCTGTAATAGATATCAGCTATTCAATTAAGTCTGATTTTTTGTTTAATCTTCAGCCCTGGACATTTCAAAGTGAATATCCTTGCCTGTGGAGTGAATATACGGTAGGTATTCCGGATTTGTTCAACTATGTGTTTCTTGGTCAGCGATACAAGATGTTCGATGTAAACTCTTCAAAGGACTATACATTCTCATTTGTAATTGCGCCTCCCAATGAGGTTGGGCCTACTGGTGGTGGTTTTGAGAGATATAACTGCACAGTACACGAGAAAAAGTGGGCTATGAAAGATGTTCAACCGATGAAAGAGGAAAATTTTACAACTACCATCGATAATCATATTTCAAAAGTTGAGTTCCAGCTTTCTCAATTAAGATACCCGGATAATACTGTTAAAGATGTTATGGGAACATGGCAATCTGCTGCTACCCATTTATTAAATAGCGATGAGTTTGGGAGAGTTTTTAATGCTGCTAATAATTTTTTAGAAGATGAAGTAGATAATCTGACTAAAAATACCGCCAATGAAGAAGATAAGGCTAGGAATATCTATTCTTTTGTGAGAGACAACTTTGTTTGCAAGAGCCGATCCGGAATTTATATGGGAGATTTGGTTAGCCTGAGGGACGTTTTTAAAAACCGGAATGGAACTGCTGCAGAGCTAAATCTGCTTCTATTGGCAATGCTTCGAAAAGCCGATATTAAGTGTAACCCGGTTTTGCTGAGTTTAAGGGAGAGGGGATTGGTGAATGCTATTTATCCTATGCTTAATAAATTCAATTATGTAATCTGTGAGGCTTATTTAGGTGGAAAGAAAGCATACCTGGATGCATCCAGGGCTGCAATTGGCTTTGGGAAATTAGACAAGTCTTGTTATAATGGGGTGGCTTGGGTTATAGAAAAAAAACCATATAGTATTAATCTTCCGGCAGATTCATTGTTGGAGCAGAGTAACACGCTTGTGGTTTTTACTAATGCAGGGAAGGGGAAATATACAGGTTCTTATTCTTCTAAATTAGGAGACAATGCGTCTGCACAATTCCGGGAACAAAATGCAAATCTCACTTCTGAAGAAATGCTGAAGAATTTTAAAAAGATATTTCCAAATGAGGTTGATGTTTCAAAGTTAAATGTTGACTCTTTTTCAAAAAAGGACTTCCCGGTGTCTTTAAAATGTGACCTGGAGACAGAATTTACAGAGGATATTATTTATTTCAATCCTTTGCTCGGACGCGCCAAAAAGGAAAACCCTTTCAAGCCGGGAGAAAGACTTTATCCCGTTGAAATGCCATTTGCCCAGAATGAAGTTTACACAATTAACCTGGAAATCCCTGAAGGGTATGATGTTGATGAGTTGCCTAAATCTCTTCGACTTAAATTAAATGATGATGGAGGGGTGTTTGAGTATTTGTGTGTAAAGTCCGATTTTGGCATACAGCTTCGAAGTCGTTTAGTGATTATGAAAGCTAACTTTGCAAAAGAAGAGTATGAATTTTTGCGGGAATTTTATGGACATGTAATTAGAAAGCAGGCAGAGCAGATTGTATTTAAGAAAAAGACTGTTTAAATGAAAAGGGTAACTCTTATTGTATTTTGTTTTTTAACATTGGGCGGAACGGCCCAGAATTTCAGTGTATCCCAGATCCCTGACTCTCTTATCCGGAATTCAGATGTGGTAAAGAGGATGGAGGAATTGAAGGTGGTTGTTAAATCCAATGATAAAATAGTTGTAAAGCATAAATATGCAATAACCATCTTAAACAGTGATGGAGATGATTATGCAGAATATTCAAATTCTTATAGTAGCCTGGAGCGTCTTAGTAGTATTGAAGGTGCATTGTATGATTCATCGGGTAGGCAGATTAAAACAATTAAGAAGAGAGATATTGCTGATGCTCCTATGGAAGATGGGTTCAGTCTCATGCGGGAGGATCGGTTTAAACGCCACAATTTTTATCATAAGCAATATCCATACACCGTAATGTATGAAGATGAGCAGGAACTGAAATCGGCCTATTTTTTGCCTTTCTGGTTTCCCGTTGAGGGACCTCGTTATTCTGTTCAGCAAAGTCGTTTTGTTGTTGAAACTCCTGTGGATTATGAGCTAAGGGTCAAACCGATTAATCATGTTGCTGCTATAATTTCGGAAGTTGATAAAGTTCGGTCCCATTCCTGGGAACTCAGCAATAAAGCTGCTTTTGTGATTGAACGACTTCAACCCCCACTAAAGGAGACACTTCCTATAGTTTATATTGGTCCTGTAAAGTTCAATCTTGGAGACTTCGCAGGAGACATGAGCACCTGGAACAATCTGGGAAAGTTAAATGTGGCGCTGAATAGAGGAAAAGATGTATTGCCGCAGCCTGTAAAAGAGAAGGTTCACCAGCTAGCAGATACGCTTCATAACAAGCAAGATAAGGTTGCAGCCCTTTACCGCTATTTACAGGGGAATACCCGGTATATAAGTGTGCAACTTGGGATAGGTGGCTGGCAACCTTTTGATGCCGAATACGTAGCTACAAATAAGTATGGAGATTGTAAAGCCCTGTCAAATTTTATGGTTGGCCTTTTAAAAGAAGCCGGTATTAAGTCTAATTATGTATTGGTAACAGCCGGCGCTAATAAGAAGGGACTGTCTGAAGATTTTCCTGCACCCTATTTTAATCATGTTATTGTATGTGTTCCCAACGGGAAAGACAGTATATGGCTGGAATGTACCAGTCAAAACCAGGCACCTGGCTATCTCGGTTCATTCACAGGTGGTAGAAAAGCATTGCTGATAGACGAGGATGGTGGACATGTTGTAAGTACGCCAGTGTATGGCGTAGAGGATAACCTCCAAATTAGAAAAACCAACGCCTCAATTGATGAAAAGGGGACTCTTTTGGCAGAAACCTTAACGCGCTATACGGGTATACAGCAGGAAACGCCACATTCCCTGATTCATTCAGCAACTAAAGAGCAAAGAAACAAATACCTGAATTCAATTTTCAATCTCCCAACCTATCAGGTAGAATTTGTTAATTATAAAGAAGTCAGTAGCAGCATCCCGATTGTTGAAGAGCAATTAAGGATATCCGCCCCTGATTATGCAAGTGTTTCGGGGAAGCGGCTTTTTATTTCATGTAATATCTTTAATCAGTCAACAGAGCGTTTTTCTAAGGATACAGATAGAAAAAATGCAATTGTTTTTCCTCTGGCTTATAGAGATGTAGATACTGTTAAAATTGCCATTCCTGAGGGATATAAGCCAGAGTCTATACCTGCAAATGTGCATTTAAAAACAAATTTTGCAGAATACAACGCTTCTTTTGTGGTTCAATCCAATCAAATATTGTTTATCAGATCCGAAAGCAGAAATGCGGTTGTTTTACCGGCTAATGAGTACCAGCAAGTGGTTACATACTATGATAAGGTATATCGTGCAGATAAAAGTAGAGTTGTCTTTGTAAAAAAAGATCTTTAGTGCTTTCAGTTTAAAGAAATCTATTTACAATTGGCCACGATCTGGCGATCGATTACTTTTTTGAGATCCAGGTACACGGCTCTTTTTTCTTCGGTCAGCAACGATTTTACAAATACGATGGAGGCATATCCCCGGCATAAATCCAGCATGGGCCAGGTGCCGAACAAACCCGGGCAGGATACTACTGTTGCATTTCCGTTTTCATCGGTTTCCTGTATCCATTCGCCCATTCCGTAATTAAAACCTTCGGCGGCTTTGGGCGCATATTTGATGATTGGCGTGGTGGTTTGCGGAGTGTGCATCAGCGCTACGGCGCTTTCACTCATAATTCTTCTTCCATTGAACATGCCTTTGTTCAAGAGCATGCTCATGAAATTCATGTAGTCGTTGGGAGTGGATACCGCACCACCCGACGGGTTCACTGCATTCAGGCTCGAAAAACTGGTGTTCCGCATTTGCAGGGGGCGCAGCAGTTTTTCCTGCATCACCTGTTCAAATCCCTTTCTGCTCACTATCTCGGCAATCCGGCCGGCGATGTTTAACCCAATATTGCTGTACCGGAATTCCAGTCCGGGATTGGAAACAATTTCTTTGTCTGTTGCAAATTCGGCCACTTCTTCTTCCAGGCTGTTGTACTTACCCCGCTTCAGGATGGTCGCCAGCCGGATGGGTTCCGATTCCAGCCCGGTTAAATGTGCCAGACATTGCCGGATGGTAATATAGCCTTTGCTGTACTTGCTGTAAAGGGGAAGGTATTTGCTCACCGGGTCGTTGAGCGACAGCTTTCCTTCATCGGCCAGTACCAGGATCAATGCAGCCGTAAGCCATTTGCTGCAACTGGCTACCGGTGCCTGCGTTTTGGGGGTAAATCCACCTTCCGACTTATTGTACACCACTTGTCCCTTGTGGTAAATCTGTACCACAAATGCCCCGCCCAATTCTTTTTTGACCGTTTCAATTTTTTGATCCAGTTCGGTGAAGTTGTACTGTGCCTGTACGGGCTGAAAGTTTAGCAGGGAAAGCATCAGCAGACTGACGTTTACGCAGAAAAGCTTGAATTTTAGCGACATATTTACCGAATTTACGGGTTGGATTGTGATTTGATCGAAGAATAAAGTTAGGTCATTGTATATTTTTTATAAAACGATCAACATACCCCGTTATGAATTTAAACAATTATACGATTAAAGCGCAGGAAGTGATTCAGGCTGCACAGCAGGTTGCCTACAGCAATAACAATCCTTCCATTGAAACAGAACACCTCCTGAAAGCCCTGCTTTCCGATAAGGATTCTGCCATTGTTTTCTTATTGAAGAAAAACAATGTAAATCCCGTTTTTGTAGAAACAAAGCTGGATGAACTCCTGAATAAATTACCCAAGATACAAAGTGGCGAACCGGCGCAGTCTGCCGGCAGAGAATTCAGCAATGCTTTGCTGAAAGCCAATACCATTATTAAAACATTCAAAGACGAGTTTGTAACTCCGGAACACCTGTTGATTGCACTGGTTCAACTGTCCGACTCTACGGCCCAATTGCTGAAAGCTGCAGGCCTTACAGAAAAAGGACTGGTGGCTGCCATCCGCGAACTGCGGAAAGGCGATACCATTCAGTCGCAGGCTCAGGAAACACAACTGAATGTACTGAATAAATACGCCAAGAACCTGAACCAGATGGCCCGCGACGGTAAACTGGATCCGGTGATCGGACGCGACGAAGAAATTCGCAGAACCCTGCATATTTTAACCAGAAGGTCTAAGAACAACCCGATCCTGGTGGGTGAGCCCGGGGTGGGTAAAACCGCCATTGTGGAAGGCCTGGCCATGCGTATAGTAAATGGGGATGTTCCCGAGAACCTGAAATCCAAAGTGATTTTTGCCCTCGACATGGGTCAGCTGATTGCTGGCGCCAAGTACAAGGGTGAATTTGAAGAACGACTGAAAGGGGTAGTGAAAGAAGTAACGGAGAGTGATGGGGAGATCATCCTGTTCATCGACGAAATTCATACACTGATTGGTGCAGGTGGTGGTGAAGGTGCCATGGATGCCGCCAATATTTTAAAGCCTGCTCTGGCAAGGGGTGAACTCCGGGCTATTGGTGCTACTACGTTGAGCGAATACCAGAAATATTTTGAAAAAGACAAAGCATTGGAACGCCGTTTCCAGAAAGTCATCATCGATGAACCTTCTGTGGAAGATGCGATTTCCATTCTGCGTGGTTTGAAAGACCGGTACGAAACACACCACCATGTTCGGATTAAAGACGAAGCCATTATTGCTGCGGTGGAATTATCCAACCGTTATATCACCGATCGTTTCCTTCCCGACAAAGCCATTGACCTCATCGACGAAAGCGCTGCCAAACTCCGTTTGGAAATGAACTCCATGCCCGAAGAACTGGATCGGCTGGAACGCCAGATTCGTCAGCTCGAAATTGAGCGGGAAGCCATCAAGCGCGAAAACGACGAAGAGAAACTGAAAGAACTGAACATCGAAATCAGCAACCTGGCTGTGGAACGCGATACCTTAAAAGCTAAGTGGAAGCAGGAGAAAGAACTGGTGGAGAAAGTGCAGACGGCCAAAGCGGAAATTGAACAATTGAAATTACAGGCGGAACAGGCCGAAAGAAACGGGGAGTATGGTAAAGTGGCCGAGATCCGTTATGGTAAGGTTAAAGAGCAGGAAAACATCATTACAGATGTAACTGCCCAGTTGCTCGAAAGCACCGAAAAAAGACTGTTGAAAGAAGAAGTAGACGGAGAAGATATTGCTGAGAATGTGGCCAAAGCTACCGGTATTCCGGTTGCTAAAATGCTGCAGAGTGAGCGGGAGAAATTACTGAACCTCGAAGATGAACTGCACCAGCGCGTAGTAGGTCAGGAAGAAGCCATTACAGCTGTGGCGGATGCCATCCGCAGAAGCCGTGCCGGTTTGCAGGATCCGAAGAAGCCCATTGGTTCCTTCATTTTCCTGGGTACAACCGGTGTGGGCAAAACCGAACTGGCCAAAGCCCTTGCAGAATATTTATTCGACGACGAGTCGATGATGACCCGGATCGATATGAGTGAATACCAGGAAAAACACACCGTATCCCGTTTGGTAGGTGCGCCTCCCGGATATGTGGGTTACGATGAAGGCGGACAACTCACCGAAGCAGTTCGCCGGAAACCGTACAGCGTGGTATTGCTCGATGAAATTGAGAAAGCCCATCCGGATGTTTGGAACGTATTGCTCCAGGTACTCGACGATGGTCGCTTAACCGATAACAAGGGTCGTGTGGTGAACTTCAAGAACACCATCATCATCATGACCAGCAACCTCGGAAGTCACCTGATTCAGGATGCTTTTGAAGGCGTGGCCGAATCCGGTCTGGAAGATGCTGCGGAAAAAGCAAAAACTGATGTGATGAACCTCCTGCGCCAGACCATTCGTCCGGAATTCCTGAACAGGGTAGATGAAATCATCATGTTCAGTCCTTTGAACAAATCGCAGTTAAGAGGCATTGTACAGATTCAGTTAAACGGATTGCAGCAACTGGTTGCCGAAAATGGTATTCAGATTCATTTCAGCGACTACCTGGTAGATTTCCTGATTGAACAGGGATACGATCCGCAACTGGGCGCAAGGCCGCTGAAAAGATTGATTCAAAAACAATTAGTTAATACATTAAGTAAAAAAATACTTTCCGGTGAAATCGACAGAAACAAGTCGGTGCTGATAGATGTTTTTGATGGGGTGGTTGTTTTCAGAAATGAAGAAGCGTAGATTTTTTTGTTAAAAAATACTTAACAGGCAACGCATGGCATAGGGCTTGCATCTTCTATTCAAATGCACCACAAAAAGGTGCGGATTCCCAAAACTATAGCATGGCAGATATTGCCCCAAAAGGGGAAGGATATACCCATGCTGTAAATTAAAAGAATTGAATGAGTAGATCGCTACGCTTAAACCACAAAACCATGAAAAAAACAAACAACCTTTTATTGGTTAGCGCACTGCTTGCGTTTGTAACCTTTATTGTAAGCTCCTGTTCTAAAAACGGGTCTGCCGAGAGTCCGCTCGGACAACAAACAGTTTCTTTGTATCTGACCGATGCTCCGGTGGCCTATGACCAGGTGCTCATCGACATCAGGTCGGTTAAAGTGCTGGTAGATACCAGTAAAAACACCCGCAACAGCGATAGTTGTGATTTCAACAGAATGGGAGACGATGACCACAGAGGCCGTCCGAAACCTCCCGGTGATTCTATGCTGATCTGGCAAGACCTGAATGTGAGTGCAGGCGTATATGATATCCTGAAACTCAGAAACGGGGTAGATACGTTGCTGGCCAACAAAACTGTGATCAACGGGAAAGTGCGTTTGATTAAAATTGAATTTGGTACCAGCAATTCGGTTGTAATCGACAGCGTAAGTTATCCGTTAAACATTCCTGTAAATGCAGAAGGCTATGTGCTGATTAAACTGAAAGGACATGAGATGGAAGAATACCTGCCCCGCAAGCACAGACTCTGGCTCGACTTCGATTTGGGCCGTTCCATTGTGAAAGAAAAAAATGGGGCGTATTACCTGAAACCTTTCTTCAAATATTTTGTGGAGAAACAGTCTGCGAGCATTTCCGGTAAAATCATTCCTTTCGATGCAAGCCCGCTGGTGACTGTTTACGGCGAAGGTGATACTGCTTATGCAATTCCTAATCCGGATGGTCGCTTCAAGTTGCGCGGCCTGAAAGACGGCACCTATTCTGTAGAAATTAAAGGCCACAACGGCTATATCGGAAAAACAATTACCGGTGTGGTGGTTGCCAAACCAAAGGAAACAGAGCTGGGGCCAATTACCCTGGTTAAATAGCGGTTTTTTATAGTTGATTACATAGTTGATTACAGGGGCGGTTTTTACCGCCCCTTTTTTGTATTTTTCCACATGCAAAAAAACCAATTCCTGTTATATGGTGCCAACGGCTTCACCGGTAGACTGATTGCGAAAATGGCCGCCGATTACGGACTTACTCCTGTTTTAGCCGGAAGAAATGAAGCTGCTTTACATCAAACGGCTGCAACCTTGCAATTGCCATACCAGGTGATTGATCTGGATCAGACCGAACTCCTGGTAACCACCCTCCGAACATATGGTTTGGTACTGCACGCCGCAGGGCCTTTTGCTCATACTGCTCAAAAGATGATGCAGGCCTGTATTGCGGCCAAAGCACATTACCTGGATATTACCGGAGAAATTGCCGTATTTGAAATGGCCAAATCGATGGATGCCGCTGCAAAAGCTGCAGGCATTATGCTGATGTCGGGAACTGGCTTTGATGTGGTACCTACAGATTGCATGGCGTTGTTCCTGAAGCAGCAAATGCCCGATGCTCGTTTCCTGAAACTGGCTTTCGGCACTGTTGGCGGAAAATTATCGCATGGTACGGCCATGACCATGGCAGAAGGAATGGGGGAGAGCGGCGCTGTTCGCGAGGAGGGCAGGATTGTGAAAAAGCCGTTGGGGCATAAGGGCATGCGGGTGAATTTTGGCAATAAGGAATTGTTTGTGATGACCATTCCCTGGGGGGATATTTCCACGGCATATACCACCACCGGCATTCCGAATATTGAAACTTATACTGTTGTGTCTCCGAAAGTGTTTAAATGGCTGAAATGGCAGGGCATGTTTAACTGGCTGCTCAGAACCGATTTTGCACGCAACTTTTACCGGAAAAAAATCAACAGCCAACCTGCGGGTCCGGATGATGCCGCAAGAGCCAGGGCCAAATCGATGGTATGGGGAGAAGTGGAAAATGCATCCGGTCAAAAAAAAGCTGCAAGGCTTTCCGGTCCGGAAGGGTATACGCTAACGGCCCACAGCAGCCTGATCATTACCGCTAAAATAATTTCAGGAAACTTTAAGCCGGGCTATCAGACGCCTGCAGCCTGCTATGGAGCCGATCTGGTTCTGGAAATACCGGGCGTTCATCGGGAATTGCTGTAAGATTCTGTATGAAAAAATGAATCTTTGCGCCTCGATAATACCACTACCACATGGCCTCAGGCAAAAAAGCAGCAATCGGATTCATCTTTATTACCATCCTCATCGATGTGATTGGGTTTGGACTGATCATTCCCGTAATGCCCAACCTGATTGAAGAATTGCTGGGTTCTAAAAGCGTGAGCCTTGCTTCCAAGTACGGGGGATGGCTGGGATTTGCCTATGCCATCATGCAATTTTTATTTGCACCCATTCTCGGAAACCTCAGCGATAAATACGGTCGCAGGCCGGTACTCCTGTTTTCGCTTTTCGGATTTGGTCTCGACTATATCTTCCTTTGTTTTGCCCCTTCTATCTGGTGGCTTTTTGTTGGCAGATGCATTGCCGGTATTACCGGTGCAAGCTTCACCACTGCAACAGCCTATATTGCGGACATCAGTACAGCAGAAAACCGTGCGCAGAATTTTGGTATGATCGGGGCGGCATTTGGTGTGGGCTTTATCATTGGCCCGATGCTGGGTGGTTTGCTGGGAGAGTTTGGTTCCCGGGTGCCTTTTTATGCTGCTGCCGGACTTGCTTTAACCAACTGGCTCTACGGATATTTTGTATTGCCCGAATCGCTGGATAAAAAACTCAGAAGACCCTTTGAATGGAGAAGAGCCAATCCATTGGGTTCCTTGTTGCAATTGCGCCGGTATCCTTCTGTGTCGGGTCTGGTCATTGCCCTTGTACTGGTTTACCTGGCTTCGCATGCTGTTCAGAGCAACTGGAGTTTTTTTAATATCGAAAAGTTTAAATGGTCGCCTAAAATGATCGGGATTTCCCTCGGACTGGTGGGATTGCTGGTTGGGGTGGTACAGGGTGGACTTATCCGTATTGTGAATCCTAAAATCGGCAATGAGAAAAGCGTATACTTCGGACTGGCACTGTATTCCATTGGGTTGTTCCTGTTTGCCTTTGCCACCGAATCGTGGATGATGTTTGTTTTCCTGGTGCCCTACTGTTTGGGAGGTATTGCCGGACCTGCACTCCAGTCCATTATTTCTGGTAATGTGCCGGCCAATGAACAGGGTGAACTGCAGGGTGCATTAACCAGTTTAATCAGTGCTACTTCTATTGCAGGGCCGCTGATGATGACCAATCTGTTTGCTTATTTTACCGGCCCTTCTGCACCTTTTTATTTTCCCGGGGCTCCTTTTTTTCTGGGTGCATTGCTGATGATGCTGAGTGTTGCCGGTGCATACTGGGCATTGCATATAAGGGCAAAAAAACAATCCTTATAAAGAAGAGAGGTGTTCCAGAATGTCCTCAAGCGATTTCTTTTCGGGGCGGAGTTTGAAGATTCCGGTAGCGCCGATATCACTGATGTCTTTTTCGTCGTAATAAAAATCCTTATTGATCTTGGTAATAGAGATCAGGGTCATTTTCTGCTGGCGGGGGAGGTTGGGGGCCCTGAATGCCCTGATGGCAAAATCGGAGTATAAGGGTACGATTGTTTTATACTCATCAAATACTGCAAAAACAACCGTATTTTTATTGGTGAAGTTCAACGGTAGTATGGCAGTGAGATGACTGGTGCCTGAATTATAGTAGGCTAGTTTTGCTGCACAAATCCAATTCAGTTTCCTGGAAAGAATTTCATAACCTTCTTTATCCTGACCTCCCTGACCGCTTCTTACAAAAGAACGCACCAGTGATCCGTCGGTAGTCTTGATCCAGGTAAATTCCGGATCTACTCCTGCAGGTGCAGGAATTCCTTCTTTTCCATGGTATACCTGCATGGATGTTTTGGGGTCGTTGTCCGGATCAATGTATTGAATCTGGTAAGCAACATCCGGTGCAAGCACCAGTTCCTGCTCGTTTTGGAAGGCTTTTATAAAGAATGCGCCCGCAGATTCCAGCAGGTTGTTGTTATACAGTGTGGAGTGCATGGCTTTGACCATTTCTCCCTTGGTAAGAATTTTGATCAGTTCAATTTTTACGTTACCGGTTACCGCTGCCCCGTTTTGTGCAACAAAACTGCCCGGTTGAAAAATCAGATCCACATTGCCTCCGAAATGGAGCGTGCCTCCGTATTCGTTGGTGAAGTTGGCAGTGGAAGTTTTGGGCGAAATGGAATCGAACAAGGCTTTCACCGGAGCATTGGCGGGCAGCATACGCGTCCAGGTGGTATCGTTCAACGCATTGGCCATGTTCAGTGTTGCATTATTCGACAGTTCTTTTTTACAGGAACTGAATCCTGTGAATAGGATAAATACTGCGATGATATGTTTGTTGATGCGTTGCATGTTATAAGGTAGATACTGCTTGGGTGATGTTTGCTGCTTTATTGTTTATTCAGGTTAATTCTTAGTCCCAGCGATAAGCCACCTACCGAAAAGCGCTGCTTGTACACAGATTCCGGGGTAGTGATATCGGAGAGATTGTATCGCAGATATGGTTCTGCAAATACAGATGTATTGTAATTGATTCGCTTGGTGATGCTGATGCCTGTATACAGTCCCAGTCCTACATTGGTTTTGTATCCCACGCTGCTGTTCTTGTCGATGGGCTGCGGCGATAGGGTACTGTCTAACATCACCCCTTTATAAGAAGAGCTGAGGTTCACAATTACTCCCGCGTTGATGCCGATTTTCAGGTTATCGTTGCCAAACTGATAGCCCATCAGTACAGGAACATCAATGTGTTTATACCTGTTGTGTACGGTATTGTATTTATTAACGGCCTGCTGCAATATGCTGGTGTCGCTCACCGTAACCACGGTGCCATTGGCCAGGGTGATGTTCCTTACAGTGATTACTGTAGTGGTTTTGATTTCGTCGGATGTTTTGTACGTAAAGCTTTCGTTGATCTGTGAATACTGTAATCCTACTTTAACCTGGAAATGATCATTGAGGGGTTTTACAATACGCAATCCCGCAGTAAAACCTACTCTGGCAGATTCACTGCTGTCTTTGCGGCTCATGAACTGCTGGCTGGCGGTATTACTGCTCACGCTTTTAAATGCAAGATCCGGAGAAGCATATACTTCCAGGTCCCAGTCGGTATTGCGCAGGTTTTTATCCGAAGGACAAAGAATGATATTCTTGATATTTCCGGTATGATTGCGGTAGGATATATCTCTTTCCCCTGAAGC
>JAQTZD010000034.1:0-15686 GCA_028687975.1 Sediminibacterium sp. | reverse complement strand
TAGGCAGATACCGTACCTGCAATGAACAGCATCAGCAATGAGGCTGCCATCATGGAGGTTCTGCGGGGCAGGAAGAAAATCCTTCTTTTCTTTTCTTCTTCGGGCTGTATGCGGTTCCAGAGCTCCGGAGAAACAGGCATACTCAGGTCCGTCAGCTTTTCTTTGATGAATGCGTCGAATGCTTCCTGCGGTGGATTGATGGCAGGCACATGAATCTTCTCCCACAAACCGGCCGGTATGGCTGCAGAATAGTCTTTCAACTTTTCCCGGGTGATATGGTCAAATTGTTCATTGGTCATTTAAACGGCAATCTTTTGTAACTGCATAATCTGGTTCTGTAACATTTTCCTTGCCTTCACCAGCTGACTTCTGCTGGTACCGGGCTGTATATGGAGCATTTCTGCAATTTCTTCGTGGCTGTATCCCTCTACCACGCTCAGGTTAAATACCAGCCTGTAACCTTCCGGCAACTGGCTGATCAGTTTGAGCAGGTCGGCCTCACCCAGGTGCATAAAGGCATGCGGGTCTATTTTCGGATTGTGGGGGCTGTGCTCTTCAATTTCCCGGAAACTCATTTTCTTTCTTTCCAGATGGCGGATGGCGGTATTCACTACTATGCGCCTGATCCATCCTTCAAAAGATCCTTCAAATTTGAACTGACCGATATATTGAAAAACTTTAATAAACGCGTCCTGGAGCATGTCTTCCGCTTCCATACTGTCCTGGGCATACCGCATGGCAACCCCCATCATCTTTCCGGCGTATCGTTCAAACAACGCACGCTGGCAGGATGATTCCTGTCTTATACAGCCTTTAATCAGTTCGTGTTCTGTCACGAAGGGCTCTTTTTAGTTGATCATTAAGAAGACGCGGTAAGTTGCAGTTCTGTTGCCTGCATGCCTTGTCCGTGGCAAAAATATCCAAATTAGCAGTCGGGTGCATTGACCTGCCTTCAGTTTCCCCTGAAAAATACCTTAAATTGATAAAAACTGGTCGTGGATATAATCTACCACAGATACCAGGCTGCCCGTTTGGCGGTAAACAGCCAGTTGCCGGTCGGCGCCGGTGCCTGTTTCGAATATCCGGGAAACATTATTGATGATGTGCCGGCTTCCGAGTTCATCCACTACATCGTCTACAAAATCGAGGAGTTCATAAATCAGCGATTTGGTATCCACTTCAATTTCCTTTCCGAAGTCGATCAGTTTACCATCGATGCCATACCTGCTGGCCCTCCATTTGTTTTCGTTGATGAGAGAGCGCTGGTATACCATGAAATTGAGGTTCTGGTGCCGCAACTTGTAGATCTTGGCGCAAATTGCCTGAAACAGGGCAGCAATGGTCATTGTTTCGTTGATGGTCATGGGTACATCGCAGATCCGGAATTCCACCGTATTAAAGAAGGGGTGTACCCGGAGATCCCACCAGATTTTCTTGGCATTGTCTATGCAATTGGTTTTGATCAGCAGCTCCACATAATTTTCATAGGCTTCGAAGTTTTCGAAGTAATCCGGAATACCCGTTCTGGGAAACTTGTCGAAGACCTTGGTCCGGAAAGATTTATAGCCTGTATCCCTCGATTCCCAGAAAGGAGAGTTGGTGCTGAGTGCATATACATGGGGCAGGAAATAACGGGCAGTATTGGCAATATGAATGGCCATTTTCCGGTCTTCCATGCCTACATGCACATGTAGTCCGAAGATGAGGTTGCTCCGGGCTGCTTCCTGCAATTCATTTACAATCTGGTTGTAACGCACATGGTCGGTGATCAGTTGGGTTTCCCAGTGGCTGAAAGGGTGGGTTCCCGATGCACCAACCCATAAACCAAGGTCTCCGGCAATTTGCGCAATATTTCCCCGGAGGCTGGCCACGTCTTTGAATACCTCATCTATATTTTTGCAGATATCCGTACCTACTTCCACTACGGCCTGGTGCATTTCTGCCTTCACTTTGTCTTTCAGCACGGCCTGGCCCAGCTGTACAATTTTTTGTTCATGGCTTTTGAGTTCCCTGGTTTGCGGGTCGATTACCATGTATTCTTCTTCGACCCCCAGTGTAAAATGATGATAACTGATATTACTAGACATAAACCGATTGATCAGATTAGTATAAAGCTTTGCCGGCAGTGCTGCGTTTGATGTATTCACCCCAGGTAAGATTGTCCTTGTTGTCTGTCTGCTGCTGCGCCCTTTCTATGGCATAGCTGGCCGCAGTTTCTACCACCCATTCAAAATTTTCCGGCCCAACACTTTTCACGTCGGCATCAGGGGCCGGGTTGCAAAAATCAATGGCATAAGGAATGCCATCCCGGATGGCCAGTTCTACCGTATTGAAATCGTATCCGAGGTATTGGTTGATCCGCAATACGATATCCGTTAATTGCTTCAGTCTTTCTTTGGAGGGAGAGAAGTTGGCCAGGTATCGTAAATGATGCGGATTACGTGGCTCATAAGGCATGATGCGTACATGTTTGCCGCCGATGCAGTAACAGCGATAATATTCCTCAAAAACAATTTCTTCCTGCAAGAGCATTACCAGCTGTCCGGTTTCTGCATGCTTTTCGAAAAAATCATCCACACTGTTCAGCCGGTACACATTTTTCCATCCGCCACCGGCAAATGGTTTCATATAGGCAGGAAATCCTACATAACTGAAGATAGCTTCCCAGTTCAGTGGATAGGTCAGGTTGCTGAAAGAAAGTTCCGCAGTGTCGGTGGGGAGTTCTCTGGAAGGTAGTATCACGGTCTTTGGAACCGTTACATCAATTTTAGTGGACAAACAATTGTTGAAAAACTTTTCATCTGCACTCCACCAAAATGGATTGTTGATGACTGCCGTTCCGCAAAGCGCAGCATTTTTTAAATAGGCTCTGTAAAAAGGAACATCCTGGCTGATGCGGTCTATAATAACGGCGTAGCCGCTGCTTTCGCCCTGGACCACTTTGTCTATTTTTACGGGCTCGGCCACCATTCCCGCTATGTTTTTGCTGTTGATCCGCTCTATAAATGCCATCGGAAAACTTCTTTCCTGACCAAACAGGATGCCTATTTTTTTCATACAGATGAATTTGAATAGGAATATACGCAATTTCCGGATAGATACAACTGCCTGCGTTTGTAGCCAAAGTATTATTTTTGAAATCATGGCCAAACCTGCAATACCTGCTGCTCATGTTCGGGCAGCACAATACCTGATTGAATCGGAATACCTGGAACGAAATGTAACAGTAGATGTATACCTGCCAGAAGTGGCAACACCGGCCTTCGACAACATGAGCCTGCTGCTGCTGAATGATGGCCAGGACCTGCGCACCATGCATTTTGAAAACATACTGGGCAGAATGATCGGCCAGGGGGAAATAGAACCAATGATGTGCATTGGGATACATTGCGGTACCGACCGTAAGATGGAATATGGTACTGCTTTTGCTGCAGATTATATGGGCAGGGGAGCCAGAGCCGGCTTGTACAACAAATTTGTATTGGACGAGTTGCTTCCATTTATCCGGAAGCAATACCATACACCCTCTTTTAAAGACAAGTCGTTTGCGGGTTTTTCACTGGGTGCATTGAGCGCACTGGATATCTGCTGGAATCATGCCAGTGAATTCAGAAAGATCGGATTGTTCAGCGCTTCGCTCTGGTGGAGAAAGAAAGCCTACGACGATGGATACGACGATGAGCGGGATCGCCTGATGCACCTGCAGGTGCGCAAAGGCAATTTCAGTCCCTGGCTGCAGTTTTTTATACAATGTGGTACCGCAGAAGAAACTGCCGACCGGAACAACAATGGCATTATTGATACCATTGATGATGCACTGGACCTGATTGTAGCCCTGAAAGCAAAGGGATATACAGATGAACATATCCGGTACCTGCAATTGGAAGGCGGAAAGCACGATGTTGCAACCTGGGCCTCCGTATTGCCGGATTTTCTGAAATGGGGTTGGGGGTTGCGCAAATAAAAAGGCCCGGATCATTGATCCGGGCCTTTTTGGTATTGTAAGGTATTCGATTAGAAAATGTAACGGATACCGAATTGTGCCTGCCATACGTCCAAGAAGCTGGTGCTCTTTCTGTATGTGCTGTAGTCGATGCTGTTGTTCACACGGGTCATTCTGAACTGAGGTACACCTTGTGCATTAACACCTGCTGCAGTCAGCGGGTTGAAAGTGTTCACAAAATTACCTACACCCCATGCAGAATTCAGCATGTTACCCACGTTGAAGATATCAGCTCTCAGCTGGATGGTGTGCCTGTTTTTACCAACGTTTCTGAACAGTTCTAACTGAGTAGAGAAGTCGAAACGAACGATATAAGGCATTAAAGAACCATTTCTTTCAGCTACTTTACCACGCATTTTGCTCAGGTAAGGGTCCTGGTTGATGAATGCATCGAACGCGTCTTTTTGCTGTTGTACGCTGGCAGCAGGAGCAGAACCTGAAGCAGATAATGCCAGGAAGTTCATTTCAGACTGGTCGCGAGGTACATAGATCAGGTCGTTGTTGCTTAATCCATCACCGTTCATGTCACCGCTGTAGGTGTAAGAATGACGGCCCTGGTTCTGAGACTGACCGAACAGAGAGAACTGCAATGCAGCATTCTTGCCCAACTCAATGCGGTAGTTTACGTTACCGATTACGCGGTTACGGACTTCGTTGTCGCTGTAAGCGATATCGGTGCTGTTGTTACCACGAACACTCTGAATAGCAGTCCATGAGCTGAATGCAATAGAACCACCGGTCATGAAATCACGCGCTCTGGTGAAAGTGTAAGCAGCCATCCAGCCCAAACCTTTAGACTTGGTTGGTTTTTCGATTTTCACAGTTGCAGCAATAGAACCGCCCAAAGGACCGCTTTCCAGTACAGTAGCATCTGTGATCTTCGGATTTACGCGGATTGCATTTGCCTGTGCACTACCAGACAAACCAAGACCTGCAAAACGAGGTCTTGTATCAGGACCTGCAAAGAATGTAGTTGCAGGCTTCAGGTTGGCATTGTAGTAGTTGATGTTGTTCAGACTCTGTGTGTAAATGAATTCTCCTGTAAGGATGATGTCCTGGAAAATTTTGTGGTCAACAGCCAGGTTTGCACGGAGAACTTTAGGGAAACGGAATCCTTCTTCTGTAGCAGCGATGTTATAAGAAGAAGCAGGTACACCCGGATTTGGAGCAAAACTTGCATAGTTGGCCGGAGCGTTGGTGCTGAATGGATAAGCTGCAGTGTTGTTGAAGCTTACAGAACCGTTCAGTACACCGTTGTTACCCATTTGGTTGCTGATGTATACAAATGGAGGACGGCCGGTGAACAGACCTACACCACCTCGGATCTGAGTGGTTTTGTCTCCTTTGATATCGTAGTTGAAACCGATACGTGGGCTGATCATCAACTTGGCACTTGGTAATTTGGAAGTGCTCAGTTTTGTGCTCTGGCCATCGTTATCGATGAAGCTCATACCATCAATTTCGGTATTGGTATAACCGGAACCGCTGAAATAAGGAACTTCAAAACGAACACCATAAGTAAGGTTGAAGTTAGACTCCAGGTTCAGTTCATCCTGAATGTATGCAGCTACGTTGCGGGCCTTGGTTGTTACCAGCCATGGACCACCACCAGGTAAGTTACTGAAGCTTGCACGGTAGTTTCTCATGAATACCGGGCTGTAAGTTTGGCTGGGATTTGCAATGAATGCATTCGCTGCAGTATAGAAATCGTCCAGGCTGTTGAAAGTGTAGATACCGTTGATCAATGCAGTAAATCCATTGGTGAAGGTGAAGCTTTCATAAGATACACCTGCAGTTAATGTGTGTTTACCCAGGTAAGCAGTCAGGTTGTTGCTGAACTGCCAGGTATCTGTATTCAACAGGTTGTTGGGGGTAAACGGATCGTTACCGAAAGAAATATAGGTTCTGCTCTGATTGGCCTGTGCAGAAGGTACAGAAGAAGTTGCAGAAGAAGGAACTGCTGTCAGCGGGCTGCTTCCGTCCTGGATATCCACCATTGGGAAAGGACCGCCTTTAACACCTCTGAAGTCTCTGTTGGCAGTGTAACCAAAAGTAAGTTCATTGCTGATCTTGTTGCTGAAACGGCTGTTCAGTTGAGCAATTACACCATAGATATTGTTATTGATCTCGTAAGCAGAGTTACCAAACATCAGGGATGCGTTGCTGTTACCACGACTACCGTTGGTAGAGTTACTGGAGCTTGCTCCAACATCTCTTTTAGACACCAACATGTTACCGCGGATGCTCAGTTTATGTACATCGTTGATGTTCCAGTCGATACGGGCAACAGCCTTATCGCTCTTGGTTACGAAAGGATAACCCTGATAAGGTCCCGGATCGTAGTTCAGTTTGGTTTTGATAAAAGTAGACAGCGCATCCAGTTCAGATACTTTTACTCGGGAAACATTACCAGTGATTGGAGTTGCACCATTGCTGGCATCAGCAACCCAGCTGGAACCGATATCGTTTCTTCTTTCTGCTTCGTAGTTTACAAAGTAGAACAATTTATTCTTGATGATGGCACCGCCAAAGCTGGCACCGAATTGTTTTACATCAAATGCAGCAGTTGTTACATCCTGCTCACCTTTCATACCGGCTTTTTTACCGACTAATTTTTCGGTACGGCCATTGTAGAAAGCAGTTCCGTGGATCGTGTTGGTACCACTCTTGGTAACGGCATTGATACTTGCACCAGTGAAACCAGCATCTCTCAGGTTGTAAGGAGATACGTTGATCTGGATTTCCTGTAAGGCATCCAGAGAAATTGGAGCGGAGTTGGTTTGACCACCGTTCAGTGAACTCAGACCAAAAGAGTTGTTAAAGATGGAACCATCCAAAGTAAAGTTGATGGCACGTCCGTCCTGACCGGCAAAAGAAGTACCATTCGCCTGAGGAACCAGACGGGTGATGTCTGTTACGTTACGGCTGATGGTAGGCAAACTGCTGATCAAACGGGAATTGATGTTGGTTGCAGCACCTTTTCTGTCTTTGGAAATCAGAGCAGCTTTTCTGTTCGCAGCGCCACTCACAGTTACTTCCTGTAATTGAGTAGAGTTGTCGGACAAGGTGAAATCTACCACAGCAGGTTCACCCAACTGAACCGTAACATCGGTTACAATTTCAGTTCTTAAACCAACGTAGGTTACAGTGATTTTGTAAGGTCCGCCTACACGCAGGCCTGGTACAGTGTATTTACCGGAAGTGGTAGATACCGCTTTGTAACGGGAACCTGATGGTTCGTGTATAACCTCAATTGATGCACCTGCTAAAGGCACATTTTTGACGTCAGCTACCGTACCGGTAATCGTACCGGTGGTGACCTGCGCCATTGAAATGGAAACAGTGAATACTGCTACCAAAAACAACGAAATCTGTTTTAACATTCTCATAATCTTTGATTTGATGCGGCAAATATCAGACTTTCGGACGGTCTTATCCAAAATCTTGTTAAAATAATGATTCCTTAATATGCATAATTTGGGTATTTCTGTTTAATTAAATATAATATCAACTTCAGTTATTATTGATAATCAATATATTAGGGTGTTTTAATTTTTTCTGTCCGGGAGGCTTTTTTTGTTAAAACTGTTGATAAAATGTATGCGAAATTCCAGCTCCAGCTGCCATTCGGAACCATTGGAGAAAAGCCTGCCCGGAGCATCCCGGAGGCCAGTTCCTGCAATCAGTTCCGGATCGAACCGGAAAGCGGGTATCAGCGGTGATTCCTGAACATACCCCGCGAAGTGGATCAGCCGGATCCGGTTCCCGGGAACATAGTACTGTTTTCCCAGGTTTCGAATGCCAATGGTCAGGCGCAGCCCATATTTTTTTTGATTCAGTTTCACCTGAACTGCTGTGCTTAGTTTCAGATGGATAAGGTGGCTAAAAGGAGTTCTGCTGCCATTCCGGGCTGCATATTTACCGCGGCGCTGATTCAGATAATTGTTTTGCTGAATATACCATTCCAGCGCTTCTTTCTGTTGCTCCGCCGTATAATAATATGCCTCTGTTGTTAATGGTAAAAAATGCTGTGCCTGTAATTCTGTAGTAGTCGGAATATAGATCAGGTCGTATCCGGAGGAAGTAGGATCGTCTCTGGTAAGGTTGTTTTTACCATATACATAACTATAACCGGTTCCCGAATTGCCCTGGTAACTGATGCTGAATTGGATCTTCAAGGCAGGCTGCAGCAGGATCCATTCCTGTGCAATCCGGGCATAAACCCGATGCCCGGCACTGAAATCTGATCTGGAGCGCCGTACATCGTTTCGTCCCTGAGTGGTTTCGTTGAGTTGCCACTGGTTCAGGAGTACGGTATAATTTCCGTCGTAAACAGAAAATGCATCGTTGTAACTGTATCCCAGCACCATGCCGGTATTCAAATAGTTTTTATGAAAGCTGATGCCCGCCCCGTATCCGTATCCATGCTCTGCCGGATTGTTGCGCAGTAAAATAATGTATTGGTATGGATTGCTGCTGTCTGCTTCCACCGGAATACGGGCCTGGTTTTCGGAAGGATACACCATTCTGTTATCCGGTCCAGCAAGCCGGGTGCCGGCGGGTAAAAGATTCACATTGGAAAAATGAATTTCTTTCCGGTTTACATAATACATACACTCCAGTTGAAGGGAAGACTGGTCGGGCCAGTACCGGGTCCATTGAACGGTGGTTCTCCACACGGATGGCATGGATATTTTTCCGGCTACCAGGTTCAGCACCCCTTTGCCTGCGATGCCTCCGGTTTGTTCGGATGTCCATGGATGTTGTGCATCCGGGGAAAAACGGATTTGCTTTCTTTGTTGTACTCCTGCCTCAAAGCTTTGATATACCAAACCATTGTTGCTGTAGATACTGCTCAGCCATGCCATCGGCATCCTGCCATTGAACAGACCGGTACCGGCTTCCAGTTGCCATCGGTGCTGCCTGGATCGAAGGCGGATGCTGAATCTGGGAGCTATCCCCGGCAGGAGGGCAGGGTGGCTGCCGTAACGGGTATGGGCCAGGTGATGATAAGCCTCAATGGCCGGAAGCACTCTGTTGACTGTGATGCTGTCGGTACCGTGCATTCCAGTCATGGTTTGCAGGTTGATCCGTATGCCTGTTTGTACCACACAGTACTCACCGATCCGAATCTGGTCGTTGATAAATAAAGCCATGCTGCTCAGCCCGGATGCAACAAGTCCGTTTGCATTGTTTTTTTGGGGATCGGTATTGGAATAATAATTACTGTTGTATGCTGCCGGAGTTCGCTGTTGCAGAAAGTCTGTGATGGAATAATAAAAATATGCGCCGTACCTGTTCTGCAGAAATTGATTCTGAAACCGGTTGAGGCTGGCTTCTGTTCCCCAGTTCAGTTGATGGCGGTTTTTGCTGAAATATCCTTTGTACCGGATGGTCCAGCTGTTTTGCAGTGTCCTGTTTTCCTGCGCATCCTCGTTGCTGCCGAGGAACAGCATGCCTGCTCCGTCCAGTATCCTGAGCGATGGAAATGGTTGACCCGTTGGATTGGTATAGTCCCTTGCACTGGTATACCCCAATACCAGTTCATAGCCCGCATCCTGTTTTTTCCTGCTGTTCAAACGGAGGGTTCCGGAAAAACTTCCGGAATGATACTGCTTGCCATTGTTGCTGAAAAAAATCTGCAGTGGGTTACTCCTGCTCGTAAACATCCTTTCTGAAAACTGTTGTCGTATGCTGATCGTAAGTAGTTTTTCGGAAGCCATCCAACGGTCTATTCTGAGCAACAGCCTGGCTGCGCGTTGTTCCTCCAATGCATCGGGTACTCCGGCATCATAGCCATAACGGGTTTTCAGCGACTGGATGAATCGGTTTATGCGGTCTTCGTTGCGGGTATCTCCGGCATAGCTTTCGAAGGGATAGGGTTCCTGTTTGGCAACAACCCTGTAGTCTGTATTGAAATAATAAAAACAACGGTTGAGCTGTATGGGTCCGCTGAGTGTAAGTCCGGTATTGTGTGCTGTGCCCTGATCTGTTTGGGTGTAATGGTAGATGGCTGCACCGGGATTGTTTTTTCCGGATTGGGTAACCACATGGATGGCTGCACCTGTATAATCGCCCAGGGATGCATCGTAGGGGGAAAGCTGCAATTGCAGTTGTTCAATGGTTTCGGCTGCAACCGGACTGCTGTTGGTTTGTCCGCCATAAGTGCCCGTTGGAGAAAGACCAAACACATCGTTCTGCAATGCACCGTCTATGTACAGAGCGTTGTACCGGTTGTTCTGTCCCGAAAAAGAAATGGCTCCGCTGTTGTTCCGGTTGCTGTAGGCCTGTGGCAGCGAGAGCAACCAATCCTGCAAATGATTTCCGGCAGCAGGAAGTTTCCACAGTTGCGTTGCGGTAATGGTATACCGGTCGTTGGGTTGTTTTGCCCTGGTTTTTACCAGTACCGGCTGCAGCAGGTTGCGAAGCGGTTGCAGTACGATGTTGATCTGCAGGGTTTGGTTCAATTGTATTTCGATGTCGTCTATTTCCAGGGTATCTGCCTGAGGCGCTGTGCAGCGCAGCTTCCATTGATTCCCCGGCGGTACATGGTTGAATTGAAACATGCCGGCAGCATTGCTTCTGCTGTGCAATACCATTCCGTTGGTTGCGTCCGATAGCCGGAGTGCGGCGGCTCCAACGACTTGTCCCTGCATTTTTACCGTGCCGGTGAGGTATCCGCTGGTGGCCTGCGCGTGGAGTGGCTGAACGGGCAATAATAACAGTAAAATCAGCCAGCAGGAGAAATATTGATGCATCATTAAAACAATTGATACAACAATACTAGCCTGCCATTGCGGCGACAGCAACCGTAGTTCTACTGTTTTTTGCGTTTTTTACACGGAAACTGGTTATGTTGTTCTGACATTGATTCTGTAATTTTGCCACTCAATTATTGAATATGCTAAGCAGGATTGAGGATGCCATTGAAGACATTCGTTTGGGGAAAATGATCATTGTGGTAGACGATGAGGATCGGGAAAATGAAGGCGATTTCATCATTGCCGCCAGATTTGCTACTCCCGAAGTCATTAATTTCATGAGCAAGGAAGGGCGTGGACTAATCTGTGCCGCATTAACCGAAGAGCGTTGTGCCGAATTGGATCTGAAACCCATGGTTACTTCCAATACCTCGCTGCACGAAACGGCTTTCACTGTTTCTGTTGATATCATCGGACAGGGTGCCACTACCGGTATTTCTGCCCAGGACAGGGCCAAAACCATTCACGCACTGATTGATCCTGCAACGGTTGCTTCCGACCTGGGAAGACCCGGACATATATTTCCTTTAAGAGCAGCTAAGGGTGGTGTACTTCGCAGAAGCGGACACACCGAGGCTACCGTAGATCTTGCCCGCCTGGCCGGTCTGGAAGCTGCAGGTGTATTGGTAGAAGTGATGAATGAAGATGGTACCATGGCAAGGCTTCCGCAACTGGAAATCATTGCAGAAAAGTTTGGCCTGAAAATTATTTCCATCAAAGACCTGATTGATTACCGGTTGAAAACAGATTCTTTAATTGAAGAATTGGTTCGGGTGGATATGCCTACCCGTTATGGCCATTTTAAACTGATTGCCTTCAGAGAAAAACTCAGCGGCGCCGAACACCTGGCCCTGGTGAAGGGTGAGTGGGTGGAAGGTGAAGCCGTTCTGACCAGGGTACACAGCAGTTGTTTTACCGGTGATATTCTGGGTAGCTTCCGTTGCGATTGCGGAGAGCAATTGCATACAGCCATGCGGATGGTTCAGGCAGAGGGCAAGGGTTGTATTTTGTATATGAACCAAGAGGGCCGTGGCATTGGCCTGATCAATAAACTCCGTGCTTACAAGTTGCAGGAAGAAGGAATGGATACTGTTGAAGCCAACCTGCACCTCGGCTTTAAAATGGATGAGCGCGACTATGGTGTTGGTGCACAGATCCTGCGCAGCCTGGGCATCTGCAAAATGCGTTTGATGAGCAACAATCCCCGCAAACGTGCCGGGTTAAAAGGCTATGGGCTGGATATTGTAGAAGTGGTACCCATCGAAATTCCGGCGAATCCGCATAACGAGAAATACCTGCAAACCAAGCGCGATAAAATGGGTCACGAAATCATGGAAGGCTGATTGTATTCAGCTGCCGTTGATGTTTATTGCTGTTTGTTTTTTTGGATGCTTTTTTTAACTGCTTCCAGTTCCTTTTTCAGCTCAATGGTGTAAAGGGTGAGTTCCTCAATCTTTTGCAGGAGCAATGCATTCATTTTTCCCAGGTCCTGTCCGTCTTTTACAACTTCCTGTGCAGTGGGAATGCCCGGCAGGTGCTGGTTCTTTTTGATGTATGCATCCAGCTGATGCAGCGGCATCAGCGAATAGTCTTTGTGAAATACATGGTCGTACCAGTCTTTGGAATTTTTTACGGCTACCTTCACTTTCTCGGTCAGGATGCCCTGTTCCACATACAATTTATAACCATCGATCTGGGTATTGACGTCTCCGATTTTAACCCTTCCTTCGTAAGAGTCGATGCTGAACAGTTCCTTTTCAACGGCGTCTCCGCCGGCTTTATGCGATATCTTGAATGTTTGTGGTGTTTTTAAACTGTTGTCTCCGGATACCCTTGCACCAACAGACCAGAAGCTGATGTTTTTAGGATTACTGGTTTCTCCGTTGGAGAACATGATCGAGGGTTCATTCTGTCCGCTGGAAGCCCACTCATTGCTCAGTTTCAGCAAAAAGTTCTTGTTCCGGGTATTGCCTGCGTTCTTTTTAATTTCCAAAGGAGTAGTCGGGGCTATAACCCCGATTCCTGCAAAGCCGGTGGACGGAAAAATATTCTCCGGGTTGGCTTCTGCTGCACTTTCTTTCTGCACAGATGCAGTTTTATTTTTTGCGCTGGTACTCGGGCGCTGTGCGGACGCACTAACACCAAAAGCTACTGTTAATAATATGCCACCAATAATTCGTTTCTTCATAAGAGCACAAAAATATTATCTATGATGTGAATGACCATGATCTGATTCTTCTTTCTCCTTATCTTTTTCGTAGGCCTTGATAATGGCTTTCACCAGTTTGTGTCTGACCACGTCTTCCTCGTTCAGTTCTATATGGGCAATTCCTTCTATCCCCTTCAGTATCCGGGTAGACTTCTCCAGACCACTTCTCATATTTCTGGGAAGGTCTATCTGGGTGGGATCTCCGGTGATAATCGCCTTGGCATTGGCAACGATTCGGGTCAGAAACATCTTCAACTGCAGGTCGTTGGTATTCTGCGCATCATCCAGAATGATGAATGCATTATCCAGGGTACGTCCGCGCATATAGGCCAATGGGGCAATTTCTATGGTGCGGGTACTCATATAATATCCCAGTTTATCGGCAGGGATCATATCGTCGAGCGCATCATACAAAGGACGCAGGTACGGATCAATTTTTTCCTTGAGGTCTCCGGGGAGAAATCCAAGGCTTTCTCCTGCTTCCACTGCCGGGCGGGTCAGAATGATTTTCTTCACGAGTTTGTTCTTGAGCGCCCTTACTGCCAACGCTACCGCGGTATAGGTTTTACCTGTTCCCGCAGGCCCTATGGCAAATACAATGTCGTTGCGGTCTGCTGCGTGAACCATTTTTTTCTGGTTCTGTGTTCTTGCACGTACCGTTTTTCCGTTGGGGCCAAAAACCAGGATATCATTGGGATTTCGGTCTACAAAATTGTCTACCACTTCTGCATCGTCTCCTCCAAGAATCTGTTCAAAATAGCCTTCGCTGAGGTGACCGTTTCGTTGCAGGTACTGTACAATCAGGTCTATTTTTTCGCGGGCATGTTCTATTTGTTCGGGGGCTCCGCTCAGTTTTAACTGCGTACCTCTCGACAAAATTTTGAGCAGGGGAAACTTCTTTTTAAGGATATCCAGTTTTCCGTTGTTAACGCCAAAAAATTCGATGGGGTTAACGGTTTCAAGGCTGATGATGGTGTCTGTCAAACGCTTGCAGTTTTAAATTGAAGAATGGGTCAGTAAAACTTCCTATCCAAATTTAATCTCTTCAAATTCAGAACGCTAACCAATCTTATACACAGATGTGGAAAGTATCTGCTATATGGCTTTAAGGGCAGCAATGGTTGCCACAGGATCTGCCGATTTGAATACGGTATTGCCTGCTACCAGTACATCTGCGCCGGCAGCTACAATGGATGCCGCATTCTCCAGCGTTACGCCTCCGTCTATTTCAATCAGGGTTGCTGCATTCTTTTCGGTGATCATGGCTTTTAACTGCTGGATTTTGTGCAGGGTATGCGGTATGAATTTCTGTCCGCCAAAACCAGGGTTCACGCTCATCAGGCAAACCAGGTCCAGATCGGCAATAACGTCGGCCAGTAAATGTACCGGCGTATGCGGATTCACTGCTACTCCGGCTTTCATGTCCAGTTGTTTGATCTGCTGTATATTTCTGTGCAGGTGCCTGCAGGTTTCGATATGAATGGTTAATATATCTGCTCCTGCTGCTTTGAAATCTGCTGCATATTTTTCGGGTTCCTCAATCATCAGGTGCACATCACATACTTTTTCGGTGGCTTTTCGGATATGCGCAATCACGGGCAATCCAAAACTGATGTTGGGAACAAATCTTCCATCCATCACATCCAGGTGAAACCAGTCGGCTGCACTCTTGTTCAGCATATCGCTGTCTCTCTGAAGATTTAAAAAATCTGCACTTAATAAGGAAGGGGCAATCAGGGCCATAGGGTTTGTTTATTTCAGTCTGTTAATTGCGGAACCTGCTTCTGACAGTTCGGGGTCCAGTAAAAACGCTTTTTGATAATTTTCCAAAGCGGAATCTCTGATGCCCAGTTGCTCATAGGATTTACCCATCCAATACCAGGCATCTGTATACATAGGATCCAGTTTCAGAACGGTTGCAAAGATAGTCATTGCAGGCCGGATTTGTTGCCGGCCGGTCAGGAGAAATCCTTTTTCCATATAGGCTTCGAGGTACCGGTAATTGTTGTAAATGCAGGAGTCGAACTGGATCAGGGCCTCCCGTATCCGGCCTTTTCTTGCATGGTAAATTCCTTTGATGAAAAACAGGTCTGCTGCATACTCCCTGCCGGGGTACAAGGTGTTGATATTATGGCATACCGCTATTGCGGCTGTATCTTTTTTTTCTGCAAGCAGGTTGGCCAGCGACAGCATGGCCGGTGGAGAAGGATACAACCGGTTGGAATATTGGTAGTACCGGATGGCCGCCGCCGTATCTTTCAGCTGCTCCGAGAAACGGGCTTTCTGAAACCAGTAGGAATGGTTCAGGCTGTCTTTTGCAATCAGCAGGTTGAGCTGTTCCATTGCATCCCGGTACAATCCGGCCGTGTTGAGGCTGTTGACCAGTTCCTCCCTGAGCCGGAGATCATCGGGAGCTGCCTGTACTTTTTTCAGCAGTTCCTGCACAGGAGCAGGGTAGGCGGGCTCTTTCGTAGTTTGCTCTGCAGCGGGTTGGTTGTTGCAGGAAACCAGCAGCAGCAGTATCAACGGAAGCATCCAATTTTTCATAGCGCAAACATAAGCAATCTGCTACATGACAGTATTCTGACAATTGGTTGGTCTTCAGATTGTATTTTTGGAAGATATATTGAACAATTATGAAAAAAACTGCCGCAATTTTTCTTGCAATGGGATTGGTGCTTGGGTTGAACGCTCAGCAGAAAGTTCCCGGAGA
>JAQTZD010000033.1 GCA_028687975.1 Sediminibacterium sp. | reverse complement strand
GGCAGCCCCGGTGGTAAAAGAAGTGGTCGTTAAAGAGCCCGTTGTAAAAGACCGTGTTTTGAAGGAATCCCTGATCAGGGACGAGCAAACAAGGGAAACGGTAGTTAAATCTGTGGGGAAGAGAGGGCGTAAATCCTTTAAAGAAATAGATGCCGCAGCGGATCTGATCGATATTCCGGACGACCAGGTGCTTCAACAAAAACTTTATTATTCCATCAGTGAAGTGGCGGGCTGGTTCAAGGTAAATACTTCTTTGTTACGGTACTGGGAAAATGAGTTTGATATACTGCAACCCCGTAAAACCAGGAAGGGAGACCGGCTGTTTCGTATAGAAGATATCAAAAACCTGCAACTGATTTATTTTCTTCTAAGGCAGCGTAAATTTTCTATTGAGGGAGCCAAAAGCTACCTGAAAAACAATAAGCAGAAAATTGATACGGAAACGCAGCTAGTACAAACCCTGAAGGGATTCAGGACATTCTTGCTGGAACTCCGGTCATCGTTGGGAAATTAATCAGAATTGGTGCACATTCACATCTGTAGATGAAGCAGCCAGTTTTACCCCATTGGCTTCCAGTATTTCAATGATTGCAAGAATGATTTTTTGTTTGTCTCTGGCAAACTCATCGAAGGATTGCCGGGCAGAAGTATAGTACTCAATGCTGATCACATGCGCATTCTTTCCTGTATCCATCAGGTATACCAGGCTGTTCTCGGAAAAAGGAGCGCCAACTACCTGCTCAATTTCCTGCAATAGTTTACGCAGCCGATCCGAACCTGCACTCAAATCAACTTCCAGCTTTATATCTCCTTTTCGTTGTGAACGAAGTGAGTAATTATCTACAATGGTATCTACCATCTGTTTGTTGGGAACTGTGATGAATGTTTTTTCCTGAGTTCTTATTCGCGTACTTCTTAACCCGATTTTTTCTATTGTTCCCGTAAATCCGTTCACTTTTACCAGATCGCCGGTAGCAAACGGCCGGTCGAAGAAAATAATGAAGGAGGCAATCAGGTTTTCCAGACTTTCCCTGGTAGCCAGCGCAAGAGCCGCTCCCACAATACTCAATCCTGTTAATATGTTTCCTACATCTTTATTAAAGGAAAAGCGAAGGATCAGCAGTATACCAATGATGACCAGAATGGCTTTGAAAAAATCCTTGAAAAAAAGAATCAACTGGTTGTCTGTCTGGTCTGCAGTGTGGTTGGCTTTTTCTTCCAGCACCATTGCAATAAAATCTATCAATCTTAAACAAAGCCAGATAAATGCAATGATGAGTATGCCATTGGTTAAAGAATCAATCAACTGCCGGGTGGTGATGCGGTATATTTTAACATTCAACGCCTCTGGGAAATGAAGACCGTCTAATGCAATCAGGCCAATCATCAATACCAGAAAAAGATCCAGTGGCTGTACAACCAGGTTTAAAAAAGAATCTCTTGCAACACTCTTTCCGGCTTTGCCGACAAGTTTAAATAACAGTTTAGCCAGGTATTTGGAAATGATTCGCTTGGTGAGTACAGCCAATCCCAATACCAGCAGTACATATAAATAGCTTTCAACGGTATTGTTCAATATTACTTTATGCAGGATCTTATCCATACTATAGCATTAATTAAATTGAAGCAGTTTTACATCATCACCATCGAACTCGGCATAAGTGAAATTACTGATCCAATCGCCCAGGTTAATATAGCGGCTTTTTTCGGAGAGTTTAAAGTCGATGGGATAATGACGGTGGCCAAATACCAGAAAATCATAGGGCTCCTGCTGAATCAGCTCCTTGCTGAATACAATCAGCCATTCCTGCTCCTCTCCCAAAAAATGTGCATCGGCTGTTCCGGTTTTTTCCCGGCTTTTTCTGCTGAAATAATTGGCCAATGCAATACCCCAGTCCGGATGCAGTTTACCAAACAACCACTTACATACCGGATTCCGGAAAATCTTTTTAATGAATTTATATCCATGGTCTCCGGGGCCAAGGCCATCTCCATGACCAATATAAAACTGCTTATTGTTCCAGGTAAAAACCCTGGGTTCATGGTAAACCGGTATGTTCAATTCCTTTTCAAAATAACCACTCATCCACATATCATGGTTGCCAACAAAAACATGAACAGGAATTCCGGCATCCGTGAGCTCTGCAAGTTTTCCTAATAACCGAACATACCCTTTTGGAACAACTGAATGATATTCATACCAAAAATCGAATATGTCGCCTACAATAAAGATGGCTGCCGCACTGTGCCGTATCTGGTCCAGAAAACGAACTACTTTCTTCTCCCGGATCAGGCTGGTTGCCGAATCGGGAGCACCCAAATGGAAATCAGAAAGAAAGTATATTTTTTTTTCCGGTGTAACTGTCATGTGTTTATTTGTTTCTTTCTCTCAGGTAAGTAAGAATATCTCCGCTTTCGATCAGGTGCCCCACGGTAACGGTTCGATTATACCAATATGCCCAGGCGGCAGTTTCCCTGTTATTGATATAAACCTTCGTTAATACTCTTTTGTACAGGGGTGCTTCTCCTTCACTGTTGTGTACACCTTCATAATCATCTAACTGCGCAAGTGCCCAGGAAAATTCATCTGCATTCCTGATTGTATAAAGTTCTCCTTTAACAAAGGTGTTTTCTTCGGTGGGGATTCCAACAATATTGCCTCCCAGATCGTATAATTTACCCTTGACTACGGCTTCTCCTTCCAAAGCGAAGTATTTGCTGATATACCCATATGCAGGATGCTGAAAGCCGCTTCTGAGAGAGCTGTACACAAATATACTTTGCGGATTATTTTCCATAAATGATTTTTATCATTCATCAATCAAAAAACAAAACACTTCTTTGGGGCCATGCACGCCAACTACCAGTGTTTTTTCAATATCTGCTGTTCTGCTGGGACCAGTAGCCAGACTTACCATAGAAGGAAAGGAACTGCCATGCTTTTCCCGCAGCTGCATAACAGCGTCCTGAACATCGTATACCAATTGTTCAGGATAAGCTAAGCAAATATGCACGGGTGCATACACACTCACGGTTCTGCCGCTTTGTTGTGCACTGCTCAGCAACATGCTTCCGGTTCTTGCCACCAGAAATTCGCAGCCGGTCAGTGCTACATCGCAATGTGCCAGATCTTCTGTATAGGAAATGGCCAAACCGTTTTTCGCCAACATTTCTTTGATCGCATCTTCCCTGCAATAAACATTTTTCCATTGCCGGGTTTCAAGGAGTACCTGTAACTGATTTACCAGCTCGGCTCTGTTGAAACAATATGAAAAGCGACCCTTCAGCCCATTGAAGTTTTCAGCAAACTCCAGCTCCAGTTCCTTCACCGATACAGGAAAATGAGCGATATTATCGGAAGTGGCTGAAAAGGGAGCAGGCACTTTATGGACAAGTGCCTGCTTTATTTTATTTAAAATATTTGTTCTGGAATTGGTCATTATGCGTTGGCAGATGGTTCTGTAAGGTTGGAGGAATCAATCTTATCCGCGTCCGGCGCTGCCGCTTCCTGATGATCAGCACCAGGTACACTGATTGTTTCAGCTTCAATTTCCAGTAATTTCTTTTCCTCAAAAGGGCGTTTGCCAATCAATACTTCCACATCGCTTTTATGCAATACTTCCTTATCCAGCAGTTCCTTAGCCAATACCTCTACTTCATGTTTCTTCTCTCTGAGCAGATCAAGTGTACGCTGGTATGCGGCATCAATGATTCCGCGAACTTCCTCATCAATAATTTTTCCGGTTTCTTCGCTGTAGGGCTTCGTGAAGGTATTTTCCTGAGAAGGATCGTAAAAACTTACGTTACCAACTTTCTTATTCATACCATAAGCAGTAACCATACTGTAGGCAATACGGGTAATTTGCTGAAGATCGTTGGCGGCACCTGTGGATATTTTTCCGAAGAAAATTTCTTCTGCAGCTCTTCCGCCCAACGTCATACAAATCTGATCCATCAACTGATCCGTATTGTACAGGTATTGTTCTGTCGGTGTGTATTGGGCATAACCCAATGCAGCTGTACCTCTCGGCACTATCGTCACTTTCAGCAACGGATAGGCGTGTTCCAGGAACCAGCCACAAATGGCATGTCCTGCTTCGTGGTAAGCGATGATGGATTTTTCGTGCGGAGCAATGATCTTGTTTTTCTTCTCCAATCCACCAATCACCCGGTCAATGGCATCCTGAAAATCGCTCATATCAACCGCTTCTTTCCCTTTACGGGCAGCAATCAGTGCAGCCTCGTTACATACGTTGGCAATATCTGCACCGGCAAATCCGGGTGTTTGTTCGGCCAGTTTATGCAGATCGAGTGTTTCAGAAACCTTGATGGGTTGTAAATGCACTTTTAAAATGGCTTCTCTACCCTTCACATCCGGCTTATCAATAGAGATCTGACGGTCAAAACGACCCGGTCTCAATAAGGCTGTATCCAATACATCCGGTCTGTTGGTAGCAGCCAGGATAATAATACCTGTATCGCCACCAAAACCATCCATTTCCACCAACAGCTGGTTCAGGGTATTTTCCCGTTCATCGTTGCTCATGATGGCATTTCTTCCACGGGCACGGCCAATGGCATCAATTTCATCTATGAATATGATACAAGGCGCTTTTTCTCTTGCCTGCTTAAACAAGTCTCTTACCCGGCTGGCGCCCACACCCACAAACATTTCTACAAAATCACTACCGCTTAAGCTGAAGAAAGGCACCTGCGCTTCTCCGGCCATGGCTTTAGCCAATAAAGTTTTACCGGTTCCGGGAGGACCAACCAACAAGGCTCCTTTCGGAATCTTACCTCCCAGAGAAGTGTATTTTTTGGGATTCTTGAGGAAATCCACAATTTCCATTACTTCCACTTTAGCCTCGTCTAATCCTGCTACATCTGCAAAAGTGATGTTCACTTTCGCACCCTTATCGAACAAGGTAGCCTTAGACTTTCCAATATTGAAAATACCTCCGGCACCACCGCCACCAGGACCCGCTCCGCCCATTTTACGCATCAACAATACCCAGGCTCCGATAATAAACAACAGCGACAATACGGTATTAAATACAGGGCCAAACCATTCCGGATCCGAAACAGGGTTGTCCGGCACTTTAGTCAACGCAGGGTTGGCCGCATAAATATCTTTCAGTTCATCATTGAAACTCTTGAGGTCCACTACTTCAAACTCAAACAACGGCACACCGGTTACCTTGGCCTTTTCTTTGCTCAAATCTTTCTTGAACCTGCTTACGTAAAAGTCTTTCCGGAGACTGTCGGGTTTAATGTATACACGAATACGATCCTTGTTCTTCACAATATCCATCCGCTCCACATCCCCCTGCGTCAGCATCTTACTGATAAATTCCTGTTTGCTGGTTTTGGACAAATCAGGAGAAAACCGCATAAACTGCGCAGAAAGCAGGATAATTGCTACGATAGCATATATCCAATATATATTGAACTTCGGCCCCTTCTTGGGAGCGCCGCCTTTTTCTTGATTCATTTCTTTAAATTGTCGATTTTGCTTTGCCATTTCTTATTCCTCAGATATAATAATTTATAATCAGGTCCTGTACAATCAGGCAACCTAGTTTTCATGCATCTGCGCCACCGCATCACTCCACATTTCTTCCAGTTGGTAGAATTTCCTCGCTTCAGGGTGCATTACATGCACAACAATATTCACATAGTCGATCAGTACCCATTGGGCAACCTGCTTTCCCTCGTGTTTATAAGGAAGTTCGCCGCAAACCTTCTTAACCTCATCATCAATATGATCGCTGATGGCTTTTACCTGTGTAGTACTGGAAGCTTCGCAAACGATAAAAAAATCTGCTGCGGCCTCAGGTATTTTCCTCAGATCCAAACTGATGATGTTCTCGCCTTTTTTATCTAAAATGGCCTGAATAATGGTCTTGAATATTTTGGAGTTGCGCGTTAACCGAACGATCGCGCGTTTTTCGCGGGTTTTCAGGACAGAAAGAGGTTCCAATAATGATGAATATTTTAGTGAATTAATATTGCCTGTTTAACTTCGTCAAAAATAGTAATTCTTTGCCACGATCAGCTGTTAAAACTACTATAGGAAGCCAGTTTACACAATTATCCGTTGTAGACAGTACCAACATCTATGCCATGAAGCAATTGCAGGCAAATTTGGCTGGCCACGGCTCTGCTTTCTTTGCCCGGGAACAAACAGCCGGTAAAGGACAGAGAGGCAGGAAATGGCAGGCCAATTCAGGGGAAAACATATTGCTGTCGGTGGTTCTGGACTCCTCTTTTCTGGTAATTTCCCAACAATTTCACCTGAGTTTGGTGGTTGCACTGGCCACCTACGATTTTTTGCACCGGTATATTCCGGAAGGTCTCAGCATAAAATGGCCCAATGATATCTACTGGGGTGACAGAAAGACAGGCGGAATTCTCCTGGAAACCAGCTTATCCGGGAACAGGTGGCTATGGACCGTTGCAGGCATCGGTGCCAATATCAACCAGGTTCATTTTCCCGATCTAAACAAAAAAGCGGTGTCGCTCAAACAGATTACCGGAAAAAACCATGATCCTGTCTTGCTGGCAAAAGAACTGTGCGGCTGCATCGATCAGCGATATAAACAGCTCAAAAAACAGGGATTGATGCCCTTACTCTCCGATTACCGGGAAAGATTGTATAAAAAGGGGGAGTGGGTGCGTTTAAAAAAAGACAATGTTGCGGGCAATTACCTGATACAATCGGTGTCCGAACAGGGAGATCTGATAGCCAAAGCTGGAATGGAACATGTATTTACACATGGCTCCGTAGAGTGGATCGGGTAAACAGGATTTATACCTGATTGGTAAATTTGTCAAGGAGCTGGTTTTTCTTGTCCTGGGCCAGGTATACTTCTCCCTCATTGCTCATGATCACCACAAAATCCTTCTTATCTACCTTCTTAATATGATTCAGGTTAACAAGATAGCTTCGGTGGGTACGGAAAAAAGGACCATCTGTTTCGAGGTATTCAAAATCCATTAACTTTTTGGTAATGGTCAAAACGCCGTGGCTGGATGTAAAAATCTTGGTATAACTGCCCTCTGCCTGCATATAAATGATATCTTCCTGCTTTACCACAAAAATGGTTTCAGATGTCTGCAGTACTATTTTTTTCTCCAGCTGATTAAAATTGTCCCGAAGAACCTGGTATTGCAGCCGCTCATTACCGGGCCTTTCGATATTCAGTTTTTTAAGTGCACGTGCCACGTGTTCCAGGCGGACAGGCTTCAGGATATAATCTACCGCCGAACTCTCAAATGCTCTCAGGGAATAATCGCTGTAAGCAGTAACAAAAATGATTTTGAATTGAATCTGCTGCTCATCAAAAAAATCGAGTAGCTCAAAACCGCTGTAACCAGGCATTTCCACATCCAAAAAAACCAGGTCCGGCTTCAGTTTATTAATGGTCTTTACCGCTTCCGGAACATCCTTACAGTCTGCCAGCACCTGAACCTGTTCAAAGTTTTCGGCTAAAAGACCCTGCAATGCTTTCCGGGCATTGGGCTCATCATCTACTATAATTGCTTTAATTAATTCCATGCCTCCCGAAGATAATCATGAAGCAGCCTTTTTTTAGCGTTTTTTTTAATTCACGGCATATAGTTTATGAAACCCGCCTTTTTTATCAGAGGCCGGCATCATTTTTTGCATAATCCGGAATAATGAGTGTAATGGTGGTTCCTGCAGCCTGGTTATGCTCATCCGTTTTATCCAGAATTGTGTACGTGATTTTCTGTTTATAAAGCCGGTTAAACAGATCAATTCTTTCTGCAATTGCTTTTGTGGCAAAACTGGATGGCTTGCTTTTATTCCGGGTATTGATAATAGCTGATTGCTTTCTGCCAATTCCGTTATCTTCAATGATAACCCGAATACCATCTTCGGTTTGTTGAAATGAGATCGTCAGTTTTTTATGCCCGCTTTTGTGCATCAGCCCATGTTTAACTGCATTTTCAACAAAAGGCTGCAACATGAGCGACGGAATATAAATTGATGCTGGGTCTTCTGTAAGATTCGTTGAAATGGCATAACTGAAATTCTTATCGAACCTGGCTTTCTCCAATTCCAGGTATAAACGCAGGTTCTCCATTTCTTCATGAAGCGTTTGCAGCTGGCTGTCGCTTGCTTTCAGTGTTTTACGCATCAGATCACTGAAATTACCCAACAAAGTGCCTGCCTCCGTTTTCCGGTTGTCGTACAATAGCCCCTGAACCGTATTGAGCACATTGTACAGAAAATGGGGGTTCATTTGCGAACGAAGTGCTACCAACTGACTTTTAAACAGCTGTTCATTGAGAGCCTGTTGAGACAACAATTTCTTCGACCACCATTGTAAAAAAAGGTAAATGGTGCCAAAGATCAATAAAAGCACCGTGGTAATAAACCACCACCTTAACCAGAATGGAGCCAGGATATGGAAAGAATAAACAATGAGTTCGCTTTTATAATGGCCGCTTCTGTCCTGGGCCTGGATCTGAAATACATACTTTCCGTGCGCTAAACGGTTATAGGTAATAGAGGTTGTAAAATGATTGGTTGTTTTCCATGCAGTATCCAGCCCCAGCATCCGGTACCGGTAAATCAATGAAACCGGCGATTTAAAATGCAACGCTTCTATATTAAAAACAAAGTTGTTTTCATCACTTTGAACCGACGAATTGTTTTTTAGGGTTGCGCCGTTTGCTGTAACATTCAATACCGGAAAACTGATTTTGCGTTGCTGTTTACGTTCGGAAAACTGATTCACCAATACCCCTGTAGTGGTGGCCAGGAAAAAGCGATCCGGATTAACGGTGAAATCGTTAATCTGCAATTGTTCCAGACCGTATTCATCAGATAAATTACTGACTTTTCCGGTAAACATATCTATCAGCTCAAGGCTTTCATCGGTAAGCGCCCAAACAGAATTATTGAAATAGGTACAATGTTTAATGTTGTTGCTTTTTAATCCATTGTCTTTATTGAACAGCTTCACCACCCTGCCTTCCCTGATGATGTAAACGCCATCCGTTGAGGTTCCGGCAATCAGATCTCCTCCTTTCATTTCATAGAGCGTACGGGCAACAATCGGTTGATTGTCCTGATTTTTAATCACCAGAAAAGAGCCGTCGTACCGGTATTCATACAGGGCATCCTCATAAGCCACCCAAAAGCGCTTTTTATCGGTTGATGCAAATACTGAATTACTTCTTGTATTGCGAAGAGACAGTACTTTGTAACCAAGGCGGGTCTCAAAAGGTTTTGCATGCGATTTATAGAGCTCGCAACTCAGATCGGGCATACGATCATTCAAATTCCCATATTTCCCGTTCAAAATAACCGCGCCATTGAAATAAGAAACAATGATGTTGCCATAGGGATCTCTTGCAACACCCTTACTGTAATCGTATTTTTCAAAAGGGTCCGGACGACCATCTTTGAATATACCCCTGGTAGTGAAAATCAGTTTTTCTGTTGTATCGTAGGTAATGAATTCGATTTCCCTGGATGCAGGAAGATTGTATTTGAAAATTGAATTTGCCTGAACATCAAATCCGGCCAACAATCCTTTACTGCTGCCTGTAATTACCTTATACGGGTTGATGGCTTCTATTGCGGTAATATTATCAATGTTCCCGGCCGGATGTATTTTATAGAGTTTATTTTCGAGCGAAGGGCAGGTAAACAAGCCATTATCGAGGGTACTGACCCAATAATTACCCTGATAATCTTTTACAATATCCGTAACGCTCTGGTCTGGAAAAAAAAGGGTTGTTTTCCCTGACCGTGCATCCCAGAGATAACCACCCGACTGTGTACAGGCCCATTGTTCATTCATTCCTGTTGTGGCATAATGGTATACTACCGTATTGGGGGCTAGTGATATAGGAGGAACAGTTTCCGAAATATTGTTGTTTATAACAAAGCCGGACTTCCGTTTAATCCCAATGGGCAATACAAATAAAGAAGACCCATTGCTGATAGTACGGATGTCTCCCAGATCTTTATAGTCTGTCCGGCGCCAGTTTCCCCCCTCTGAAGGGGCATAGGTAAACAACCATGCATTGCCGCCATACGCATAGATGGTTTCACCAATATTGGCCAGGAAACTGACCCCTTGCCGGGGAGGGGTAATTGATTGAACCGTATATCCGTTTTTTTTACTGATCTGGTAAATTTCCTGAAAGGAAGCTACCCAGATATCAGTAGACGTTACAACAATATTTAAAAAAGTGGTTGCGGAAAAAGCTGCCTGGTCCTTTAACTTAAATTGCCGCAGTGTATCGTTCCTGTAATAAAAAACTTCCTTGTAAAAATTCATGCACCAGATATTCCCCTGCGGATCTTCCTGCAAATAACTCAGCGATTTCAGGCTGGTTTTATCAAAAGGGATTTCCGTGAAGTTTCTTCCGTTAAAGCGATACAGGCCTTTGTCTGTTGCCAGCCAGATATAGCCTTTCGAATCCGAATGCATATCGTAAATAACCTGCGTAGGAAGCTGTGCCGGATAGTTGAATTTCTGAAAATAAGGGAACTGTGCAGTTGCATTCCCCATCAATACAACCAATGCCAAATAAGTCAGCAACTGCTTCATATCTGCAAATATGATTAATATTATCTCAAGTTAATATATGTGGGCAGAAAAAGTGCATTATAAAACAGTTAGCGTGTTTCATGAAAGAAAACAGCCCGTTTAAATAAAAACTTCCGCTCAAGAAAAAAAATTATACAATTTTACAGTATTACTAACAGTAATAATTGGGGGTAGAGAGCTGCAATTAATTTGCAGCTTTCTTCATTTATAGGAGTATAAGCGCCGGATAGGTCTTAATTTCGCGAAAATTACAGATCTCAATGTCTGACATCAAACTGACCAGTTTTTCCCACGGCGCCGGATGCGGTTGTAAAATTGCTCCCGCTGTTTTAGATAGTATCCTCAAGTCTTCCTCCGCACAACCCGCTTATCCCAACCTCCTGGTAGGTAACAGTAGTAAGGACGATGCAGCTGTTTATGATCTGGGCAATGGAACCGCTCTGATCAGCACCACAGATTTCTTCATGCCGATTGTAGATGATCCCTTTCAATTTGGGAGAATTGCCGCAGCAAACGCCATCAGCGATGTTTTTGCCATGGGCGGAAAACCGGTAATGGCCCTGGCCATACTGGGCTGGCCCATAGAAAAGCTGTCTCCCGAAATTGCCAGAGAAGTCATTGAAGGCGGAAGAAGCATGTGTCTGGAAGCAGGCATACCACTTGCCGGAGGACACAGCGTTGATACCACCGAACCAATATTCGGTCTTTCGGTTAATGGTTTAATTGCCAAAGAAAATCTGAAACAAAACAATTCGGGCAAAGAGGGCGATCTCCTTTTTTTAACCAAACCCCTGGGAGTGGGTGTATTAGCCACAGCCCAGAAAAGAGGTTTGTTGGATGAGGCAGACCTGTCTGTACTGATTCACCAGCTCAACCAGCTGAATCGTTCGGGAGAAGCGCTCGGTGCTATCAGAGGGGTACATGCCATGACCGATGTAACCGGCTTTGGCCTGATCGGACATTTGATGGAAATGACAGAAGGCAGCGGACTTGGCGCAACTATTCAATACAGCAAAATCCCTGCTCTGGAAGCTGCTAAAAAGCACCTTGCACAAAGGGTGGTGCCCGATGCCACTTACAGAAACTGGAATGCATACAGCAGCCAGGTAGCATTTGGCAAGGGGGTGGATGTAATGCAGGCATTTTCCTTGTTGCCCGACCCTCAGACCAATGGTGGTCTGCTGATTGCAGCAGCTCCTTCGGCCATTACGGAGGTACAGGCTGTTTTAAAAAGCTTTGGATTGGAGGCTTATACAGAACCGATTGGCCAGCTCAATGCGGCAGGTGAAAAGAGAATACTGGTGGAAGCCTGATCGCTTAAAAAACCATATTGCCCTTGTTTTTGATTTGCTGATTGGTTAACTCCACGATCATCTGTACACCATTCAGGTTACGGACGGTCTGTCGGATCCAGTTGCATTTTTCATCGTCTACATATTCGTATTTCATCAGCCAGAGAAAGTCCATGTGCTTGAACTCAGGGAGCAGATACTCCCCGTCGAACTGATTCTGGTACAGGTAATGTATTAATGAAGTGTTGGGCTCCTTGTACTGATAAATGGAAAAATAATAACTCCTGCTCTTTTTCTTCAGGTGAATTTCTATTTCCGGGTTCAGCCTGAAATCGTAGCCCAGCATGCTGTTCAGCTGCATACAAAACTGATAGTTTTTCATAGTAGCTGTTATACCCAACAAGCGGGTATCCTCAAAAAAATCATCATTCAGTTCGTCAACATCCAGGCGAAGTTTCATACGGAATATTTAAAACTCGATATCGATCTTTCTTTCTTCTGTACCTCGTTTGATGATCAGTACGGTTTTATCTCCTTTTTTAAACTTGGAAAGCGACAGCATATAACTGTTCACATCCACAAATTTATATTCACCCAATTGCAGCAGAATATCACCTGCCTGCAATCCTTTTTTCTCCGCCAGTTTTCCCGGACTTACTCCATCAATGCGCAGACCTGTGCCGGTAAAACCGTAATCCGGTATAACTCCCAGACTCACCGTGAAACGGGTACTTCTGCCCATTTGTTGCTCTGCGGTTTTGGTAAAAGGAATTTTACCCTTGCTGTCTGCCTGTTCTATGATTTTGTACACCATCAATAAAATGTCTTTACTGCCGGTATAGTGAATCTTGTCCCAGTCATCCGAAGCTTTGTGATAGTCTGAATGACTTCCGGTGAATAAAAAAAGAACTGGTATATCCTTTCTGTAAAAACTGGCATGATCACTCGGCCCGCTTCCGGCGCTGTCTATCTTATAGGCCATTCCCTTGGCAACCGAAGGAATGATTTGCCCCCAAACCGGGGAAGTGCCGTAGCCGCCAATGGTTAACTTTCTTGCTGTATCATATCGGCCCACCATATCCATATTGATCATATAGTTGGGCGTAATTGGCCTGGTCGGCTGCTCCAGCCAGTATTTGCTTCCAAATAATCCCAGCTCTTCTCCGGAAAAATGAATAATCAGGTAGTTGTTTTCTTTAGGCGCCTTTTTGGAAAGCTTGCGGGTTAATTCTATCAGTGCCGCAGTTCCGCTTGCGTTATCGTCGGCGCCGTTGCGTACTGCATGCCCGGTATCCAGGGCATTTTTATCTTCTCCATAACCCAGGTGGTCGTAATGTGCCCCCAAAACAATGGTGGAAGCCGCATTGTTGTTGATATATCCCACGATATTCCTGGCTTTTCGGACAGCTTCGGTAAATGATACCCGGAGATCAATATTCAGGGAAGCAGTATAATCGGGAAGGTATTTTTTTTGACCCTGTCTGGTCAGGTAAACCACCGGAATGGCGGCAGCTGCTGTGCGATCGTTTTTGTTGAACTGAACATTGTCTGTTAAAGAAGAACTGTTGTACAAAAAGAGGGCTGTGGCCTTTTTGGCTGCGGCATTGGCTGTTTCTTTTTTAATGACTTCTTCAATATCAAAATGCGGATTGTTCTTGTTTTCTTCCAAAATATCGCTCAGGTCCCTGAACCAGGGTTGACCGCCCTCGCTCAATGCAGGGGCCTGGTTACCATGAACGGACCCGGTGGCGCTGAATGCCAGGGGAAAATAATCGGTTATCAACCCAAGTGTTTTCCCGTCTATTTTCAGTTCAGTGTTTTCATTGATCTTTTTACCCTCGTTGATTTCAAATTCCTGAATATATCCGTTGTTGCCGGCCGGTTCAATGCCTATTTGTTTGTATTGTTCAATGATGTACTCCATGGCCATCAGCTCCCCCTTTGTACCGGTTCGTCTTCCTTCCAGTGCATCATCGGCCAGGTACTGCACATGTTTGGTCAGATTGCTCATAATCAAGATAGCCTCCCTTGCAGCTTCTTTGCGCAGTTTACGTTTAGACTGGGCCTCGGTCAACAGCGGGAGCAGCAAAATAATCGCAATCCATTTTTTCATAATAAACAGTTTATAGTACAAAAGTAAGCGGAAGGAGCATCCGTAAAACGGATTCTATGTGAAATCATCTACATTCTGTTCCCGATCTCGTAACCTTATCCTGATCCTTGCACCTACTTTTGCAACCTTGGCAACACCAAAGTTTCATATTGCATTAGTCGGAAACCCCAACAGCGGCAAAACTTCCCTGTTCAATGCTCTCACCGGGCTGAATCAGAAAGTAGGCAATTTTCCGGGTGTTACCGTAGATAAAAAGACGGGAATCTATTCTGTAGACAGCGATAAAGACACGGAATTGATCGACCTGCCCGGTACCTACAGCCTCTATCCCCGCAGGGCAGATGAGTGGGTGGCTTATAAGGTACTGATGGGTGCAGACGAAATTGTTCAACCCGATATGGTGATCCTGGTTGCCGATGCCAGTAATCTGAAACGCAACCTCCTGTTCTGCAGCCAGATCATTGATCTCAAAATTCCGGTGATCATGGTGCTGACCATGAACGATATTGCAGCACAAAAAGGGATCAAGATAGATATTCCCGGACTGGAAGTAGAGCTGGGTATTCCGATTGTAGCTGTGAACCCCAGAAAAAACAAGGGGTTAACCGAATTAAAAAGAGCCATTGCAAAACTGACCCGTTCTACACCCGAAGCTTCGGCGCGCAGCAATGATTTTATAAACGTAGCCGCCCTGGCCCCGGAAGCAATTCAGGAAGTACGAGCCTTTTATCCCGATCTGAGCGAATATGCAGCCATCCACCACCTGATCAACTACGAAGAACTGGGCGATGGAACGGAACACGCTTTCATATCGGAGATCATCACCAGAACTGGTTTCAATGCCACCAAAACACAGGCAGAGGAAATCATGCAGCGGTACAATCATATCCGGCAAGTAATGCAGAAAAAAGTAGTAGAGCCCGGCCCGCTTCAAAAAAAATTATTCAGCAACAAGCTAGACAATATTTTACTGCACCGTACCTGGGGACACCTGATTCTGCTTGCGGTATTGTTTCTGCTTTTCCAGAGTGTATTTGCACTGGCTTCCTATCCGATGGAGCTGATCGAATGGTGCTTTGCACAAGTAAGCAGCTGGTTAACCGCCTCCCTTCCCGAAGTATGGTGGAGCGATTTGCTGATCAATGGAATTGTTGCAGGACTAAGCGGTATCATGGTATTCATTCCGCAGATCATGATTCTGTTCGGAATCATCACTATGCTGGAAGACAGCGGTTATATGGCACGTATCGGTTTCCTCAGCGATCGGCTGATGCGTAAGGTGGGGCTCAACGGAAAAAGCGTAATGCCCATGATCAGCAGTTTTGCCTGCGCTGTACCAGCGATCATGAGCGCCAGAAACATTGAAAATAAAAAAGAAAGACTGCTGACCATCATGGTAACACCACTGATGAGCTGCAGTGCCCGGTTACCGGTATATACCATATTGATTTCCCTGGTAGTAGACGATCATTACTATTTTGGATTTGTGAGTTTACAGGGGCTCGTAATGATGGGGCTATATTTCCTCGGTACTTTCATGGCCCTGATCGTAAGCTATGTTTTAAAGTGGTTCATCCATATTAAGGAGAAAAGCTTCTTTATCCTGGAACTGCCCATTTACCGTGCACCCCGCTGGAAAAACGTGGGAATCACCATGGTGGAGAAAGCCCGGATATTTGTTACCGATGCAGGTAAAGTGATCATGATCATCAGTTTACTGCTCTGGTTTCTCAGCTCTTTCGGACCTGGCAACCGAATCTCCGATGTTGAAACCAAATATGCGGCAATGATTAAAGTGGCGCCGCAGCAAACCGATTCCCTGAACAGGCAACTTTCCACCGAAAAATTACAGAATTCCTATGCGGGCATGCTTGGCCAGGCCATTGAACCGGTCATTCGACCACTGGGTTACGATTGGAAAATTGGTATTGCCCTGATTACTTCATTTGCAGCAAGAGAGGTATTTGTAGGAACCATGGCCACGCTTTACAGTGTAGAGGAAGACGATGATCAGTCGCTCCGGGAAAAACTACAATCCGCCACACATGCCGACGGATCTAAAGTATATACACTTCCGGCTGCATTTTCGCTGATGGTATTTTATGTGCTGGCCATGCAATGCATGAGCACCCTGGCAATTGTAAAACGGGAAACCAAATCGTGGAAATGGCCGGTATTTCAGCTGATGTACATGACAGCGTTGGCCTATGGCATGAGTTTGCTGGTATATACCCTGTTGAGTTAATCTGCAAACTGCAGGTATACGGAAGTGCCCTTCTCCGGCTGACTTTCCACCTTAATGGTACCTCCGAGCATTTCAATGAAATCTTTGGTCAGAATCAGACCGAGTCCGCTTCCTTTTTCATTACCGGTACCTGTGGTGCTCTGATATTGCTCCCCGTCGAATAATTTATTCTGCATATCCTGGGTCATACCTACTCCGGTATCACTCACCGAAATCATCACCAGCTGACTTTCTTTGTGCGCATAAACCGTGATTACCCCTTCCTTGGTAAATTTGTTGGCATTGCTGATGAGGTTGCGCAGGATAAAACGCATGGCATTGATATCGGATTTCACAAACAGGTCTTCATCCACCAGGTTCACCATAATATTCGACTTCAGTGAAGACATCACTTCAAAGCTCTTGAACATATTACTCACAAGGGTTCGCACGTGTACTTTCTCTGTTTCCACTCCCCTGCCCCGCATCTGCATGGATCCCCAGTCTACCAGGTTATTCAGCAATTCCACCGTACCGTCTATTTGCTTGCCGGCCATATTCATCAGTTCCACAGAATCCTGCTGACTGAGAATTTTACGGGAATTCAGTTCAATAATCGATTTTACGGCACCTATCGGGTTGCGTACGTCGTGTGCAATGATGCTCAGTATTCTGTTCTGCAGTTCCATTTGTTGCTGCAGTTTAATACTTTGCTGCTCCAATTGTTTATTCAGAAGATTCTGATCCAATAACTTAACTACCTGTCGTGCCAGCGACTGCAAAGTATACATCTGTTCCTCATTCAATGCGCCGGGCTTGGTGTCGAATACAGCAATGGTTCCCATCTTGAACCCGTTACTGTTGATCAGAGGAGCGCCTGCATAAAAACGGATATAAGGATCCCCGGTTACCAATGGGTTGTCTAAAAAGCGTTCATCCTGTGTGGCATCATTCACTTCAAATACCGGATCGTCCGAAGTTATTGTATGACCACAAAACGAGATATTTCTTGGAAATTCAGTAGCATCTATGCCCACCCTGGCTTTGAACCACTGTCGCTGGGCATCCATGAGCGAAATGATTGCAATGGGAGTACGGCAGATTGTAGCGGCAAGCTTAACTACATCATTGAATTCTTCCTCATAGGTAGTATCGAGTATTTCATACCGATAAAGCTCCCTCAAACGGCGTTGGTCGTCGGATGGTATTTGCGGAGGTACCATAAAGAGATTGATTTGCTTAAGCGGCCCGTTCTTTTTTCGCATTAAAAATGAACTTTTCCTACCCTTTAACGCAAAAATGAACGGTTTATTGGATAAAACAGGTAAATATTCTTCGATTATTCGAAGCATATTTACCTGTTAATCAATAGTTTAGATAGAATCCCAGGCAGCCAGGATTTCTTCCGTATGGTTTTTGGTGTCTGGTTTAGCGATGATTTTACGGATGATACCCGCTTCATCAATCAGGAAAGTGGTGCGGGTTGTTCCCATATAGGTTCTTCCCATGAATTTCTTTTCGCCCCAGAGATTGTACTTGTCTACAATCTTTTTTTCCTCATCGGATACCAGGGGAAAAGGGAGTTCAAACTTTTCCTCAAATTTTTTATGGCTCTTCACGCTGTCTACGCTTACGCCTACTACCTGAAACCCTTTTTTCAACAAAGTACTGTAATTGTCTTTGAGGTTACAGGCCTGCGCTGTACAGCCCGGTGTGTCGTCTTTTGGATAAAAATATAAAACGACTTTTTTCCCTTTAAAATCGGCCAGGGAAATAGCCTTTCCATTTTGATCAAGTGCTTTAAATGCAGGCGCTTTGCTGCCTTCTTTTAATACTGCCATGTTGTTGTTTTTATTGATGCACGCTGGTTGGAGGGTATCAGTACCAAGATTTAACTACTGGTTTGCTCATCCCGCCTTACATTTGTGCAATTTATTCAAATATCATGCCCAAAGATCAATCTATCAAATCAGTTCTCATTATAGGTTCCGGCCCAATTATTATCGGACAAGCCTGTGAGTTTGACTATTCTGGTTCCCAGGCTGCAAGAAGCCTGCGGGAAGAAGGGATAAAAGTAATACTTATCAACAGTAATCCGGCCACCATTATGACAGATCCGATGATGGCCGATAGAGTGTACTTATTGCCATTAACGGCCGAAAGCATCGAAAAAATCCTTCAGGAGAATGAAATTGACGCGGTTTTACCTACCATGGGTGGTCAAACTGCACTCAATCTTTGTAAAGAAGTGGATGAACTGGGTATCTGGGAAAAATACAATTGCCGGATGATCGGGGTGGATGTGGCCGCCATAGACACCGCAGAAGACCGGGAGAAATTCCGCCAGCTGATGGTTAAAATAGGTATGGCAGTGGCTCCCAGCCATGTTGCCAACAGCTTTTTGGAAGGAAAAGAATTTGCCCAGCAGATCGGATTTCCGCTGGTAATACGTCCTTCCTTTACACTTGGCGGAACCGGGGGTGGTTTTGTTCACTCCAAGGATGAACTGGATGCGGCACTCGAAAAAGGATTGAAAGCATCTCCTATACACGAGGTTCTGGTAGAAAAAGCGGTTTTGGGCTGGAAAGAGTATGAACTGGAACTTTTGAGAGACTGCAACGATAATGTGGTCATCATTTGTACCGTTGAGAACCTGGATCCGATGGGGGTTCACACCGGAGATTCCATTACGGTAGCTCCAGCTATGACCTTAAGCGATACCGCCTTCCAGGAAATGCGTAATAAGGCCATCCTGATGATGCGCTCCCTGGGCAACTTCACGGGAGGATGTAACGTACAGTTTGCCCTGAATCCGGAAACCGAAGAACTGATTGCAGTGGAAATCAACCCCAGGGTTAGCCGTTCATCTGCGCTTGCCTCCAAGGCAACCGGTTATCCCATTGCAAAAATTGCCGCCAAACTGGCCATTGGATATAGCCTGGATGAACTGAAAAACCAGATTACCAAAACCACTTCCGCATATTTTGAACCAGCACTGGACTACGTAATTGTGAAAGTACCCCGCTGGAATTTCGATAAATTCAAAGGCGCCAATGATACCCTGGGACTTCAAATGAAGAGTGTAGGTGAGGTTATGGCCATTGGCAGAAGCTTTAACGAAGCATTGCAAAAAGCCTGTCAGAGCCTGGAAAATGAAGCTGTGGGACTGGGTTACTACGGAAAAAGCCTCATGAAAAGTGAGGAACTGGTAGAATACATCAAGACCCCGAAATGGGATCGGATCTTCCGCATCAAGGATGCCCTGATGCAGGGTTCTACTGTAAAATCCATTGCGCAGGCAACAGGAATCGACAGATGGTTTTTGTACCAGATTCAGAAGATTTGTACCATGGAAAAGGAAATGGCCCAATACAGCCTGGAGACCATTCCCACCGAATTACTGAAAGAGGCCAAGAAAATGGGATTCTCCGACCTGCAGATTACCAAAATCCTTTCGGACAAGTGTACAGAGGAAGAAGTGTATGAGAAAAGAAAGGCATTGGGTATCACCCGGGTATACAAAATGGTGGACACCTGTGCGGCTGAGTTTGAAGCCAAAACACCATATTTCTACAGTAGTTTTGAAGGCTAATTACCATATTTGTTTCAAAAAGGCTGCCCGATCAGGCAGCCTTTTTAATTTACTGCACAATTTTTGCTGATAAGCTGCACAGTATGGCAAGAGAACACAAGCAAATTTTTCAAACCAGCAACCCAACCCGGTGGCAAAGGTTTAAATGGGCCGGCAGGCTATTGGTTTTTTTCCTCTTTATAGCAGTATTGGCGATTATTATCGCTATCAGGACGGCATACATGCCCAATATCCCTATTCTGCAAAGCAGCACATTCAAGAAAATTCTGGAATCTCCCGAAACAAGCGATTCCATAGCTAAAGAATACCAGGGATTTCGAAAATTCATCGATAACAAGTGGGCAAAAAAGAACAGTGCGGGACAATATGTGCGGGAAGAAGTTATTCCGGTAGCAGGACAGTTCAGCAGCAACCTGGGCATCCGGGCAGCTTTTTATGTAGACTGGGATCCCCAGGCATTTTTTTCGCTCAGGAGAAACATCAGTAAAATCAACCTCGTTTTGCCCGAGTGGTTCTTCTTTGATCCGGAAGGAGACTCGATGGTGGTGCGCAGAGAAAAAAGAGGATACGATCTGATTAAAAAAGCGCGTGGGTTGAAGGTAATGCCGATGCTGACCAACAACATCAATGGCAATTGGGATGGCAAAGTCATTAACAGAATACTCAATAATAAAACAAAGCGGGAAAAACTCATCAATGATTTATACAGGCATGTTAAATCGGAAGGGCTTGCCGGGGTGAATATAGATCTGGAAGAGTTAATTGAATCTGACAACAGGGTACTCTCCAATTTTCAGAAAGAACTTTATGAAAAATTTCATGCAAACGGATTACTGGTTTCACAGGACGTAATGCCGTTCAATGAAGACTACGATTATGCCACCCTATCCAGGTACAACGACTACCTTTTCCTGATGGCGTATGATCAGCACACATCTGGTACAAAGCCCGGTCCCATCAGTAGCCAGAAGTGGATTGAAGCTGCGGTAGACCAGATAGCCAAACATGTATCCGAAGAAAAAATTGTGCTTTGTATTGCCGGATTTGGTTACGACTGGCCAAAGGGTGGAGAAGGAACTGATGTTACTTATCAGCAGGCATTGAGCATTGCAAAAGAAAATGGCAGTCCGATCACCTACGATAACGATTCCTATAATCTTTATTTTAAGTACCTGGATAATAACAAGCACATCAGAGAAGTTCACTTCACAGATGCTGCAACCAATTTCAATACTATTCGGTTTTCTACAGAATACGGACTGGCCGGAACTTCTCTTTGGAGAATGGGAAGTGAGGACAGCAGGCTCTGGGACTTTTATCACCTGCCCCTGAATAAAGAAGCTGCCAAACGATTCAACTTCGAAGAATTCAGCAGAGTCAAAAGCAGCAACGACGTAGACTTCATGGGTGAGGGGGAAATCCTGGATGTTATTTCAACGCCAACGCCTGGAAAGATCAGAACAGAGCTGGATACCTCCTGGATGCTGATCAGTGAACAGTTTTACGATACATTACCATCCATGTTTGTTGTAAAACAGTTTGGAAAATCAGATGCAAAAAAAATGGTTCTCACATTTGATGATGGACCGCATCCCAAATACACCAGGCAGATCCTGGATATCCTGGATCGCTACAAAGTAGTAGCCAATTTCTTTGTTGTAGGAATCGAGGCAGAAAAAAATATTCCACTCATCAAACGGATTTATAACTCAGGACATGAGCTGAGCAACCATACCTTCACACACCCCAATATGGCCACAGTAAGCAGACAGCGGGCCTTCCTGGAAATGGATGCCACCCGGGTTTTACTGGAAGCAATAACAGGCCGAAGCACCATTATGTTCCGTGCCCCCTTCAACGCAGACAGTCGCCCGGAAACCATGGAGGAGCTGGTGCCTGTTGCATTGAGCAGGACTAAAAATTACCTGACCATTGGTGAAAATATTGACCCGCTCGACTGGCAGGCAGAAGAAGTGGAAAATTTCAATGCCGACAGTATATTCAACCGGGTTGTAAGAATGAAAGACAATGGCAATATCATTCTGCTCCACGATGCGGGAGGCGACAGGAGCGCCACAGTAGAAGCACTTCCTAAAATCATCGAATATTTTCACAAAGAAGGGTACACATTTACCACAGTGGCCGATCTGATGGGTAAAACCAGGGATGATGTAATGCCTCCTGTACCTAATTATAAAGGTAATTACCTGCTCCAGTTCAATTATCTTCTGGCAGAAGCAGGCTATTATCTGGGGAAACTTTTTAACGCTGTATTCATTTTATTCCTGGTGCTGGGCAGCATCAGACTGGGAGCGTTGTTGCTGTTTTCAACGCTGCAAAGAAGAAAGGCAAAAAAAGAAGCACAGCGAGGTAATCCGGATCAGGGTCTTGTTTCGATCATCGTTCCTGCCTACAACGAAGAAGTGAATGCAGTCAGTTCTTTACAGAACCTGCTGCGCTGTGATTATCCCCATTTCAACATCATTTTTGTAAATGACGGAAGTAGTGACCAGACCCTGGAACGTGTTACCGCTGCATTCAAAGACAACCCCAAGGTTACCATTCTGGATAAACCCAATGGCGGCAAAGCTTCTGCATTAAATTACGGTATTGCCAGCACCAATGCGGATTTCGTGGTTTGTATTGATGCCGATACCAAATTGAAACCAGATGCCGTTAGCAAACTGGTTCAACACTTCGATAACGAAGATGTGGGGGCTGTGGCCGGAAATGTAAAAGTCGGAAATGAAAACAACCTGATTACCCGCTGGCAGAGTATTGAATATATATCCAGCCAGAACATAGACCGGCAGGCATTCGGTTATTTCAATGGTATTACGGTTGTACCGGGGGCCATTGGAGCCTTCAGAAAGCAGGCCATTGAAGATGCAGGCGGATTTACTTCGGATACACTGGCAGAAGATGCAGACCTTACAGTCCGGATTCTGAGATGTAACTATATTATCCTGAACGAAAACAGTGCCATTGCCTTAACAGAAGCGCCCGAATCCATGAAAATGTTTATGAAACAGCGTTTCAGATGGACTTTTGGTGTACTGCAGACCTTCTGGAAAAACCGGGATGCATTATTTAACCAGCAGCAAACTATCCTGGGCTTTATCGCCTTACCAGATATATTGCTTTTTAAATATATCATGCCGCTGTTTGCACCATTTGCCGACCTGTTGATGCTGATCGGACTTGCTACAGGCAGTGCCGGTGAAATTGGCGTATATTATGGTCTTTTCATGTTTCTGGACATTTTAGTTGCCTCATTGGCTTTTTACTACGAAAAAGAACCGGCCTGGAAGCTGATCTGGCTGATACCACAGCGGATTATATACCGCTGGCTGCTGCTGATTGTATTGTTCAAAACACTCCGCAAAGCAGTTAAGGGAGAGCTGCAGCACTGGGGTGTACTGAAAAGAACAGGAAATGTACAGGATGCCATCTAAAAAACGCTTTACTTTGCATCACTTTAGTTGAAAAAACATACTATGAAACTGAAAGACATACAGGTACTGAACGAAAAGGAAACAAGAGGTGGATTTGGTGAAGGCATGCATGAAATTGGTAAGGAAAACCCCAATGTGGTAGTGCTTACGGCAGATCTTGCCGGTTCCCTGAAACTGGGACCGTTTATGAAAGATTTTCCTGATCGTTTTGTACAATGTGGTATTGCAGAAGCCAACATGATTGGTATTGCTGCGGGTATGACCATTGGAGGGAAAATCCCCTATACCACCACTTTTGCCAACTTCAGCACAGGCCGTGTATACGACCAGATACGCCAGAGTGTGGCATACAGCGATAAAAATGTAAAAATCTGTGCTTCACATGCAGGACTTACGCTGGGAGAAGACGGAGCTACACACCAGATTCTGGAGGACATCGGACTGATGAAAATGCTCCCGGGGATGACGGTGATTGTACCCTGCGACTTCAACCAGACCAAGGCCGCCACAAAAGCCATTGCATCGTATGAAGGACCAGTATATCTGCGCTTCGGAAGACCCAAATGGCCCAATTTCACCAAAGAAGATGGCAGCGATTTCGTGATTGGCAAGGCGCAGAAACTGAGTGAAGGTGCCGATGTATCCATATTTGCCTGCGGCCATATGGTTTGGAAGGCCATTGAAGCAGGAAGAATTCTTGAAGAAAAGGGCATCAGTGTGGAACTAATCAACTTACATACCATTAAACCATTGGATGAAGCCGCAATTATTGCTTCTATTTCTAAAACCAAATGTGCTGTTACAGTAGAAGAACACAACATCATAGGTGGATTGGGAGATGCAGTAGCGCAGGTAGCAGCCAGGAACCTGCCAATACCGATAGAATACATTGGCACCAAGGATACTTTTGGTGAAAGTGGAAAGCCAACAGAATTGCTGACAAAATACGGCCTGGACACACCGTTTATTGTTGCTGCTGCCGAAAAAGCAATGAGCAGAAAATAAAATATTAATCGTTTTGTTAAACAAAAACCGCAATGTAACACATTGCGGTTTTTTATTTATAGTGTATTGAGTTTTACTACAAATAAAATCTGTAATATTAAGTAAATTGTAGGTGAAAGAATAACCTTTAAAGGCGCCGGTTAAAACCGGTATTAGTACTAGCCAGGAAACTGCATCATGAAGATTACGTTTAACGATAAGCAATTCAACAATCTTTTCCCATTTTATATATTAATGGATAAGGCCGGAAAGATTTTAAATTGCGGAAAAACGCTGTCTAAACTGGTTCCGGTACGAACCGGGGTACTTTTTTTAGATCAGTTCAGAATTATCAGGCCCGAAGGAGATGTTCGCTTATTTGAACAACTTTCAAAACTGACAGATCAGTTATTGGTTATCGAAACCAAATCGGATAAGCCTATACAGTTGCGCGGTCAGTTTGAACTGCTGGAGAACACAAAAGAAATTGTATTTGCAGGTGCCCCCTGGTTAACATCTTCGGAGGAAATTGATCACCTCAATCTTTCCGTAGATGATTTTGCCATTCACGATCCGCTGATAGATCTGCTTTATATCTTGCGTACACAGGAAAACAATACGGTAAAAGTCAGGAACCTTTTATCTACCATTCATACGCAACGCAAGGACCTGAAAATGCTTTCTGCCATTGCAGAAGAAAGTACCAACGCCTTAGTTGTTACCGATACCGAAGGAAGAATAGACTGGGCAAACAAAGCCTTTACAAGAATCACCGGGTATACACTTGAAGAAGTCAAAGGCAGAAAACCCGGAAGCTTTCTGCAAGGACCGGAAAGCAGTAAAGAAACAATCGGGTACCTGAGAACCCAAATAAGAAACCAGCAGCCATTTGTTTGTGAACTGATCAATTACCACAAAAGCGGTAAGCCATACTGGATCAGGATAAACGGACAGGCATTGTTCGACCAGCATGGCGAACACACGGGTTTTTTTGCCATGGAAGAAGACATTTCGGAAGAAAAAATAAAGGAAAATAAGCTGAAAGCATATGATGAACGATTCAGAAAAGCTTTGGAAAAAATCGGAGACAATGTTTGGCAACACAATTTCCAAACAGGCTTAACAGAATTTTCCCATCACAATATTGAGTTCAACGGTTTCCTTAATCCAAGGAGAGGCGAAGACGGACTTTGGCTCCTGAATGTTCACCCGGATGATAAAATTATTTTACGCGAGAATGACCGGAAATACGATGATGGACTGATAGACCACCACAGCATTGAATATAGGATTGTTAATAGCAAGGGGGATATTCGCTGGGTGTTAGACAGAGGTGTGATTACAGAAACAGACAGCAACGGAAAGGCAATCAGGATTTCAGGTACGCATACAGACATCACCAAACTAAAGGAAGCAGAATCGGCATTTGAGGCACAAAGAAAGTTTTATGAAAGCATACTGAACAGTATCCCCATGGACCTGACTGTGTTCGACCATACCCACCATTACCTCTTCATCAATCCTGTTTCCATTAAAGACCCTGAATTACGTAAATGGATGATTGGAAAAAGGGATGAGGATTATTGTGTATACAGAAATCGACCAATGAAGATTGCTGAAGATCGAAGAGAATTCTTCAACAAAGTGATCGCTTCAAAACAACTTCAGTCGAGAGAAGAGATGTTGCCTCAGCCGGATGGCAGCAAGAAATATTTTATCCGGAATATGCATCCGGTACTCGATGAAAATAATGAAGTAAAACTGGTTATCAGCTATGGGTTGAATATAACCGACCGGAGAAATATTGAAGAGCAGGTTAAGGTTAACGAAAAGCGGTACAGAGATTTGTTTAATTATAGTCAAACTCTGATCTGCACACACGATCTTACCGGAAAAATGCTCACGGTGAATCCGGCCATATGCGCCGCAATGGGCTATGCAGAAGACGAACTGATCGGAAAGAATATCAAAGATTTTATTCCTGCAGAAAGAAGGGACCAGTTCGATAATATATACCTGAAAGAAGTATCAGAAACAGGGAAAGCCGAGGGAGTATTTATTGTTGTAAGCAAGAGCGGAAAACAGAAATCCCTTTTATTCCAGAATTACAAAGTGGAGGAAGAGGGTGCTACGCCTTATATTATCGGGTCTTCCCAGGATGTAACCAAACGGATAGAAGCAGAACAGGAATTGATCAAAGCCAAGGTTGCAACAGAAAAAGCAAGTAAAGTAAAAGAGATTTTCCTGGCAAATATCAGCCATGAAATCCGTACACCGATGAATGGAATCATCGGTATCGGTGGCCTGTTGCTCAAAACCGATCTAACACCGAAACAAGCCGATTATACCAAACTGATTCTGGAATCGGGCAATAATCTGCTGCATATTGTAAATGATGTATTGGACCTCACTAAAATTGAATCCGGTAAAATTGAATTAGAACATATTCCTTTTGATCTTGCTCACAAGATTAATGTAACCATCCGGACTTTTACTTTCAAGGTAGAGGAAAAGGGGCTGAATCTGGAATTCATCAACAATGTACCCGCAGATACTGTGTTGGTAGGAGATCCGTTCAGGCTTGGACAAGTGTTGAACAACCTGATCGGCAATGCCGTGAAGTTCACTGAAAAAGGAACCATTACCGTGAGTGCCGAACAAATCAGTGATGAACCCCGGCCACTTTTTGAATTCCGGATAAAAGATACCGGTATTGGTATTGCAGCAGATCAGCTTCCTTCCATCTTCGAAGAATTTGTTCAGGCTTCTACCGACACAAGCCGGAAATACGGAGGCACAGGACTGGGCTTATCTATTTCAAAAAATCTGGTAGAGTTACAGGGCGGAACAATCCGGGTAGAGAGTACGCCCAATGTTGGTACAACATTTATTGTTACCATCCCTTATGAGAAAGGCAACAAGTCGATGTTAAAACCAACCCTTTCGGACAACCGTGTTTATGAAAGCATGGATAAAAAGAGAATCCTGGTAGCAGAAGATGTAACCATTAACCAGATTATCGTGAAACAAATTCTGGAAGATTGGGGACACGATGTGGTACTTGCAGGAAATGGGCAGGAAGCCATTGATTTTTTGAAAAAAGAAGATTTTGATCTTGTGTTAATGGACATACATATGCCTGTTATGGATGGATATGAGGCAACCCAGCTCATCCGCAATATGAGTCAGACCAACAAAGCGTCTGTTCCGGTTATAGCACTAACTGCAAATGCATTTAAAAATGAGATTGATCGTTTTTCCGAAGCCGGATTTAATGATTATATCACCAAACCTTTTACCGAGGAAAAGCTATTCCGCTCTATGAGCAATTTGCTTCAACTGAATGAAGCAACAGAAAAAGAAGCAACAAATATTGAGCGGAAAGAAACAGGCATATCCGGTAAACTTTATGATGTAACCGGGCTGGTAGGTACAAGTCCCGACGAGAGCGACCGGGAATTTATTCGTGAAATAGCTTCAGTGTTTATCAGAAACACACAGGTAGATCTTGCCGCCCTCAGCAAATCCGTTGCAGACCAAAACATCAACGAAATATATCAGATCAGCCACCGGATTAAATCCTCTATTTACAACCTGGGCATCAAAGAGATGTTCAAAACAATTGAACGTATAGAGTTTTACGCAAAGAGTAAAGAGGAAACAGATAAAATACCTGCACTTACAGAAGAGCTGATCAACTACCTGAACAAAGTTTTCATTCAGATCCGGCTGGACTATGAGCTGGCTTAAGCCAAGAAAACTGCTTTTTTAAAATCAGGGAGCAAGCCGTTCACGCTTCCATTCGCGATTGGGCTGTGAGGTATATTGAAGCCGGTCGTGCAAACGACTGCTCCTGCCCTGCCAGAACTCAAAGCTTTCGGGTACAACTATATACCCGCCCCAATGCTCAGGACGAGGCACTCTGGTTTCATCCGGATATTGTTCTGTTAATTTTTTAAAATTATCCTCAAGAAACTGTCTGTTCGGTATAACCTGGCTTTGTGGTGAAACCCATGCACCAATTCTGCTTCCGGGAGGACGAGAATGAAAATAGGCATCGCTGTCTGCTGCAGCTATTTTTTTAGCCACCCCCTCAATCCGGATCTGGCGCTCCAAATCTTTCCAGAAAAAAAGCAACGCCACATTTCCGTTAGCTGCAATTTCCTGCCCTTTTGCACTGCAATAATTGGTAAAAAACACAAAACCATCGTGCGTATATCCCTTCAAGAGTACGATTCTCGCAGCTGGCCTGCCTGCAGGATTTACTGTGGCCAATGTCATGGCATTCACTTCATCAATATCTGCACTGGTAGCCTCTTCCCACCACGTGGTAAACTGCTCGAAAGGATTACTAAACGCATCTGCTTCATCAAAAGATTTCAGCATATAATCGCGCCGTATATCGGCTATTGAACTGGACGACATAGAAGATTTTTTACAAAGTTAACCGTATTTTCCAAAACTACTCTGTAATGTCCATTTTACTCATCTCGTGCTTACTGGAAATATAGGTATACACTGCCGGAATAACCAGTAGGGTGAGCAACAATGAAAACAGGATTCCTCCAACAATAACTATACCCAGTGGAATACGGCTTGTGGCCGCTGCTCCTATACTCAACGCAATTGGCAATGCACCCAATGCAGTGGCAAGACTGGTCATAAGGATCGGACGCAAGCGCTGCGTAGATGCTTCAATAACCGCCTCTAATTTAGGAAGGCCAAACTCTCTTTTCTGATTGGCAAATTCCACTATCAGGATACCATTCTTGGTTACCAGTCCGATCAGCATAATCATACCAATCTGAGAGAATATATTGATGGTCTGATCAAAGAGCCACAAACAAAGCAGGGCCCCTGCCAATGCAAGCGGTACGGTAAGCATGATTGTAAAAGGATCTTTAAAGCTTTCAAACTGTGCTGCCAATACCAGATAAATCAGTACCAATGCCAGGCCAAATGCAAAACTTGTATTGGAAGAACTTTCTGCATAGTCTCTGGAAGGCCCGCTTAATGCCGTTTTAAAGCTCTCATCGAGCAAGTGTTGTGAAATAACTTCCATGGCTTTCACGCCGTCTCCAATCGTTTTTCCCTCGGCAAGTGAAGCAGAAATCGTAGCAGATTTAAAACGATTGTAGTGATACAAAGTGGGCGGATTGGAGCTTTCTTCCAGCTTTACCACCGCACTCAGCGGAATTCTTTCACCGCGGTTGTTCCGTACATAAAGTTTTTCAATATCTGCCGGTGTTTGTCTTTCGCCGTATTCAACCTGCGAAATCACCTGGTATTGTTTACCATTCATGATAAAGTAGGCCAGTCTTCTTCCGCTGAATGCACTTGATACAACATCGGCAACATCAGCTGTAGATAAACCCAGATCCTTGGCTTTAATCCGATCTATGGTAATCTGAAGCTCTGGTTTATTGAACTTCAGGTTCACATCTACGTTCTGGAAAGTTTTGTCTTTTCGGGCTTCCTCCAGGAATTTGGGAATGACCGTCTTGATTTTTTCAAAATTGAGATTTTGCAGAATAAACTGAACCGGAAGGGCACCTCTGGATCCGAGACCCACAGAAATGGTTTGCTCTTCTACAGGGAAAATCCGGGCATTGTTGAATCGGCCCAATTTTTTACCAATGTCTTTGGCAATTTCAGACTGGCTGCGATCCCGCTGATCCGGATCAACAAGCTTGATCCTGGCATTACCGGAGTTTACACCAGCGGAACCACCAAAACCCGGAACAGCAGCGAAAACAAAGGATTTCTCAGGAATGGAATCCATCAGGTATGCCAGTAATTTATCTCCTGTTTCCACCATGTACTGGTAACTGGATCCTTCAGGTCCGGTCATTTGGAAACGAACACTGCTTCTGTCTTCGAGCGGTGCCAGTTCACTTTGCAGATCCTTTCCAATATAAATGATTCCCAATAAACATACTACAATGATCACCCAGGCCATCCATCGAACCCGTAAGAAGGCAGTCAACAATTTTCTATAGCCGGATTCCATTCCGCTGAAAAAGGGTTCGGTCATTTCATAAAACTTGCCATGTCCGGCATTCTTTCTGTTCAATACCACATTCAGTACTGGTGTGATGGTCAATGACACAAAGGCCGAGATCAGTACTGCAGAAGCCACAACAATTCCGAATTCACGGAAAAGGCTGCCTACGAAACCCTGCAGGAAAATAACGGGAAGAAACACCACTGCCAGCGTAATAGAAGTGGAAATGACTGCAAAGAAAATCTCTTTACTACCTTCCAGCGCAGCCTTCCCGATTGG
>JAQTZD010000032.1 GCA_028687975.1 Sediminibacterium sp. | reverse complement strand
GTGGTATCATCGATAAATTATTCTTCAGCGATAAGCGTTATGATCTGGGAGAAGTTGGTCGTTACAAGATCAACCGCAAACTGGGTCTGGAATATCCGCTGACCAAGAAAGTACTGACCAAGCAAGACATCATTGAAATCATCAAATACCTGGTGCGTTTAACCAACGCCAAGGCTGAGATTGATGATATTGATCACCTGAGCAACCGTCGTGTTCGTACCGTAGGGGAGCAGTTGTATGCTCAGTTCGGTGTTGGTCTGGCCCGTATGGCCCGTACCATCAGAGAGCGTATGAACGTTCGCGACAATGAAGTGTTTACTCCGGTAGACCTGATCAATGCAAGAACATTGTCTTCTGTTATCAACTCTTTCTTCGGAACTTCTCAGTTGTCTCAGTTCCTCGACCAAACCAACCCGTTGAGTGAGATCACGCACAAGCGTCGTATCTCCGCACTCGGACCAGGCGGTTTGAGCAGGGAGCGTGCTGGCTTTGAGGTTCGTGACGTACACTATTCTCACTACGGCCGTTTGTGTACCATTGAAACACCGGAAGGACCAAACATCGGTTTGATCTCAACCTTGTGCGTACACGCTGCCATCAACGATATGGGTTTCATCGAAACCCCTTACCGCAAAGTGGAGAACGGTAAAGTGAACATGAAGGAATTGACCTTCCTGAGCGCTGAAGAAGAAGATACTGCCAAGATCGCACAGAGCAACTCTCCGCTGAAAGAGAATGGCGAGTTTGCAGAAGAGAAGGTAGTATCCCGTCAAACAGGTGATTTCCCGATTTTAGATAAAGAAGAGGTGGAATACATGGACGTTGCGCCTAACCAGATTGTTGGTTTGAGTGCTTCCCTGATTCCTTTCCTCGAACATGATGATGCCAACCGTGCGCTGATGGGATCCAACATGCAACGTCAGGCTGTACCGCTGATCGTTCCTGAAGTACCGATTGTAGGTACTGGTCTGGAAGGTAAAGCTGCCCGCGATGCACGTATCCAGATTCACGCAGAAGGAAATGGTGTGGTTGAGTTTGTTGATGCAAACGAAATCCATGTTCGTTACGACAGAAATGACCTGGATCGTCTGGTAAGTTTCAACGACGATTTACAGATTTACAAACTGACCAAATTCATCAAAACCAACCAGGCTACCTGTATCAACCTGAACCCTGCTGTGAAGAAGGGCCAGAAGGTGAAAAAAGGAGATTTCCTGACCGAAGGTTATGCAACCAAGGACGGAGAACTGGCACTGGGTCGTAACCTGCAGGTGGCGTTCATGCCATGGAAGGGTTACAACTTTGAGGATGCCATTGTAATCAGCGAAAAAGTAGTGCGTGAAGATTTATTTACTTCCGTACACATTGATGAATATGAACTGGAAGTTCGCGACACCAAACTGGGTGAAGAAGAACTGACTCCGGATATTCCGAACGTTTCTGAAGAAGCAACCAAGGACCTGGATGAAAACGGTATCATCAGAATCGGCGCTACCATTAAGGAAGGCGACATCCTGATCGGTAAGATTACTCCTAAAGGAGAATCTGATCCTACTCCTGAAGAAAAACTGTTGCGTGCCATCTTTGGAGACAAAGCCGGTGATGCAAAAGATGCTTCTCTGAAAGCTCCGAACGGAACAGAAGGTGTGGTAATTGATAAAAAATTATTCCAGCGTGCCAAGAAAGACAAGAACGGTAAGATCCGTGAAAAAGCTTTGTTGGAGAAAGTGGAAAAAGTGCATCAGCAAAATGTAGAGTCTATCAAGGAACTGTTACTGGATAAGTTACAGACCCTGCTGAAAGACAAAACTTCTGCCGGTGTAAGCAACAACTTTGGTGAAATGCTGATTGGTAAAGGCGCCAAGTTCAATCAAAAGAACCTGAGCACCATCGACTATCAGAACGTGAATCCATTGGGTTGGACCGGTGATGCAAAAACCGATGAACAAATCAATATCCTGTTGCACAACTTCAGCATCAAGTACAACGAAGAGCTGGGTAGATATAAGCGCGAGAAATTCAATATCTCCATTGGTGACGAGTTGCCAGCCGGTGTGTTGAAACTGGCCAAGGTTTACCTCGCTGTGAAACGTAAGCTGAAAGTGGGTGATAAGATGGCGGGACGCCACGGTAACAAAGGTATCGTAGCAAAAATTGTACGTGCAGAAGATATGCCATTCATGGAAGACGGTACACCGGTTGATATTGTACTGAATCCACTCGGGGTACCTTCCCGTATGAACCTCGGACAGATTTACGAAACCATTCTCGGATGGACCGGTAAACGCCTGGGTGTTCGCTTTGCAACCCCAATCTTTGATGGTGCATCTACCGATCAGATCGAACAATACTGTAAAGATGCAGGCATTCCAAGAAACGGACATACTTACCTGTATGATGGTGAAACCGGAGAACGTTTCCACCAGAAAGCAACTGTAGGTGTGATCTATATGATCAAGTTACACCACATGGTGGATGATAAGATGCACGCCCGTTCTATCGGACCGTACAGCTTAATTACCCAGCAGCCATTGGGTGGTAAGGCACAGTTTGGTGGTCAGCGTTTTGGTGAGATGGAAGTGTGGGCACTGGAAGCGTATGGTGCAGCCAATATTCTGCAGGAATTACTGACCCTTAAATCTGATGACATCATTGGTCGTGCAAAAACCTATGAGGCCATCGTTAAAGGTGACAATATTCCAAGAGCAGGGGTTCCTGAATCATTCAATGTACTGGTGCATGAACTGAGAGGTCTGGGTCTTGATCTGAAGTTCGATTAACAACAAACAATTCAAATTCTCAACAGCGATATGGCAATCAAAAGAGAAAACAAACAACGACCTACTTTTTCGCAAATCACTATTAGTCTGGCATCGCCCGATAGTATTTTGGAAAGAAGTTTTGGCGAAGTATTAAAACCCGAAACCATTAACTACCGGACCTACAAGCCGGAGCGTGATGGCTTGTTCTGCGAAAGAATTTTCGGACCTGTAAAAGATTACGAGTGTGCTTGTGGTAAATACAAGCGTATCCGTTATAAAGGAATCGTGTGCGACCGTTGCGGTGTTGAAGTGACTGAGAAGAAAGTACGTCGCGAGCGCATGGGACATATTAAACTGGTTGTGCCGGTAGTGCATATCTGGTATTTCAAGAGCTTGCCGAATAAAATCGGTTATCTCCTGGGAATGAGTTCCAAGAAACTGGAAACCATTATTTACTATGAGCGCTATGTGGTATTGCAGGGCGGCGTAAAAGAGAACCTGAACATGGGTGATCTGCTGACCGAAGAAGAATACCTCGATATCCTCGACAATTTGCCCAAAGACAACCAATACCTGCCGGATGAAGATCCGCAGAAATTCATCGCCAAAATGGGTGCTGAAGCGGTACATGGTTTGCTGGAAAGAATTGACCTGGATGAACTGAGCTTCTCTCTGCGGAATGCAGCTGCTACTGAAACTTCTCAACAGCGTAAAGCAGACGCCTTAAAGCGTTTGAGCGTTGTGGAGTCTTTCCGTGATGCAAGCACCAGGATCACCAACCGCCCTGAGTGGATGGTGATGCAGTATATTCCTGTTATTCCACCTGAGTTACGTCCGTTGGTTCCATTGGATGGTGGCCGTTTTGCGTCTTCCGATCTGAACGATCTGTACCGTCGTGTAATCATCCGTAACAATCGTCTGAAGCGTTTGCTCGAGATCAAAGCGCCTGAAGTAATCCTTCGTAACGAAAAAAGGATGCTGCAGGAAGCCATCGACAGCTTATTCGATAACTCCCGTAAGTCCAACGCCGTTAAGGCTGAAGGCGGACGTGCCCTGAAATCCCTGTCGGATGTACTGAAAGGTAAGCAAGGTCGTTTCCGTCAGAACCTCCTCGGTAAACGTGTGGACTACTCCGGTCGTTCTGTAATTGTGGTAGGACCTGAACTGAGAATCCACGAGTGCGGATTGCCAAAAGATATGGCTGCTGAATTGTTCAAGCCATTTATCATCAGAAAACTGATTGAAAGAGGTATCGTTAAAACCGTGAAGTCTGCCAAGAAACTGGTAGATCGCAAAGAAGCGGTGATCTGGGATATCCTCGAAAATATATTAAAGGGTCATCCGGTTATGCTGAACCGTGCCCCTACGCTGCACCGTTTGTCTATTCAGGCTTTCCAGCCTAAACTGGTAGAAGGTAAAGCCATTCAGCTGCACCCGCTGGTAACCTCTTCCTTCAACGCGGATTTCGATGGTGACCAGATGGCGGTACACGTACCGTTGAGCAATGCGGCTATCCTGGAAGCACAGTTACTGATGCTTTCTTCTCACAACATCCTGAACCCTCAGAATGGTACACCAATCACCCTGCCTTCTCAGGACATGGTACTAGGTCTGTACTACATTACCAAGGGTAAGAAAACCACCGAAACCGAGGTTATCAAAGGTGAAGGCATGGCTTTCTACAGCATGGATGAAGTGATCATTGCCTACAACGAAGGCAAGGTAGACCTGCACGCAAACATCAGGGTAAAAACCAATGTACGTGAAAAAGGTACCCTGGTGAAGAAGCTGATCGAAACCACTGTTGGTCGTGTACTGTTCAACCAGCACGTTCCCGTAGAAGTAGGTTTCATCAATGCCCTGCTGACCAAGAAAAGTTTGAGAGAAATCATCGGTGATATCATCAAGATCACTGATGTGCCTAAAACAGCTAAGTTCCTCGACGATATTAAAACACTCGGATTCCGTATGGCCTTCCGTGGTGGATTGTCCTTCAGCGTAAACGACCTGATCGTTCCTGAAATCAGAAACGAACTCCTCGAAAACGCCAAGTCCGAAGTGGATGAGGTTTGGGACAGCTATAACATGGGATTGATCACCAACAACGAACGTTACAACCAGGTGATTGATATCTGGGGTCGTGTGGATATGAAGATCACTGAATCCCTGATCCGTGAAATGACCATCGACAAGCAGGGCTTCAACTCTGTATTCATGATGCTGGATTCTGGTGCCCGTGGTAGTAAAACACAGGTTAAACAGCTGGTAGGTATTCGTGGTCTGATGGCCAAGCCTCGTAAGAGCGGCAGCTCCGGATCTGAGGTAATTGAGAATCCGATCCTGTCTAACTTTAAAGGTGGCCTGAACGTATTGGATTACTTTATCTCTACGCACGGTGCCCGTAAGGGTCTTGCGGATACAGCGCTGAAAACGGCGGATGCAGGTTACCTGACCCGTCGTCTGGTAGACGTATCACAGGATGTGGTGATCTCCGAAGAGGATTGCGGTACACTGCGCGGAAATGCAACTACAGCATTAAAAGACAACGAAGATATTATTGAACCACTGGCAGACAGAATTGAAGGTCGTACTTCCCTGCACAACATCTATCATCCGGTTACGGAGGAACTGATTATCCTTGCAGGCGAAGAGATTTCTTCTGACATCGCCAAGTACATTGAGGAAGTAGGTATCGAAACCGTTGAGATCCGTTCTGTACTGACCTGCGAAAGCAAACGCGGTGTTTGTGTGAAGTGTTATGGTAAGAACCTGGCTACAGGTTACCTGGCACAGAGAGGTGATGCGGTTGGTATCATCGCTGCACAGTCCATCGGTGAACCTGGTACACAGCTTACCCTGCGTACCTTCCACGTGGGTGGTGTTGCGGGCTCTTCCAATATTGAATCTGCCTTACCTGCCAAGTTCGACGGTACCATCCAGTTCGATGGTCTGAGAACCGTAGACGTGGTGAACAACGAAGGTGTTAAAACCAAGATCGTTATTGGCCGTACCGGTGAGGTAAGGATCATGGATGTGAAGAACGATCGCCTGATGATCACCAGCAACGTACCTTACGGTGCTACCCTGAGTGTGAAAGACGGTGCACAGGTGAAGAAAGGAGATGTGATCTGTACATGGGATCCGTTCAACAACGTTATCGTTGCAGAAACAAACGGTTCCATCAAGTTCGAAAACATCCTCGATGGTATCACTTACCGTGATGAGGCTGACGAACAAACAGGTCACCGCGAGAAAGTGGTTATTGAAACAAAAGATAAAACCAAGATCCCTACCATTATTGTAGAAGGAAAAGATGTGAAGCAATACAACCTTCCTGTAGGTTCTCACATTGGTGTGGAAGAAGGAGACGAAGTGAAAGCTGGTCAGGTGTTGGTGAAAATCCCTCGTATCTTAGGAAAACTGAGAGATATCACCGGAGGTCTGCCTCGTGTAACTGAACTCTTCGAAGCACGTAATCCGGGTAACCCTGCGATTGTTTGCGAAATCGACGGTGTGGTTTCTTTCGGTAACGTGAAGCGTGGTAACAGAGAGATCATTGTTGAATCCCGTGATGGTATGCTGAAAAAATACCTGGTTCCATTGACCCGTCAGATCCTGGTTCAGGACGGCGACTTCGTAAAAGCCGGTACACCAATGTCCGACGGACAAATTGCACCAGCCGATATCCTCGCTATCAAAGGACCATTTGCGGTTCAGGAATATGTGGTGAATGAAATTCAGGAAGTATACCGTTTACAAGGTGTAAAAATCAACGATAAACACGTAGAAGTAATCGTTCGTCAGATGATGAAGAAAGTGGAAATCGTTGATGCCGGTGATACCAAATTCTTAGAGGAGGATCTGGAAGATCGCTTCGACTTTATCGAAGAGAACGACAGAATCTTCGACAAGAAAGTGGTTACCAATGCCGGTGAAAGCACCAAGATGAAACCAGGTCAGATCATCACCCTGCGTGAGCTGAGAGAAGAAAACTCCATCCTCCGCAGAAGCGATAAGCAACTGGTAGAAGTAAGAGATGCCAAGCCTGCAACTGCTACGCCGGTACTGCTGGGTATCACCAAAGCTTCTCTGGGTGTACAAAGCTGGATTTCTGCAGCGTCCTTCCAGGAAACCACCAAGGTATTGAGTCAGGCCGCTATTCAGGGCAAGACCGATTCTATGCTGGGTCTGAAAGAGAACGTGATCACCGGTCACCTGATTCCTGCCGGTTCCGGACAAAAAGAGTTCGAGAACATGATCGTAGGAAGCAAAGAAGAATACGAAGTACTGGCTACTACCAGAGAAGCGATGAGCTTTGATGATGAAGAATAATTAGCCGTATTTGAATACCGAAATATAAAAAGTAGGAAGCCTTGCTTCCTACTTTTTTACTGATAAGCTGTTATAACAGATAATTTTATTTTTATGAAAAATGCAACTCTGGGTTTTAATGTTGTTATTGCGTTGGCATTAGCAGTATTGTTTTACTTTCAATTTTCCAATAAAAAAAGCAATGTTGTAAGCGATGGCCCTGCCAAAGCCGCTCCTGCAGGCAGTTTCCGGATTGCTTATTTTGAGTCTGATTCCATTCAGAACAACTTTGAATACTTCAAGGAAATCAAAAGAACCCTGGAAGCAAAAGACCAGGCCAACAGCAAGCAACTGAACGAACTGAAAACTGTATTCACCAACAAATACCAGGAATTACAGCGCTCTGCTCAAAGCCTGTCTCAGGCCGAACTGGCTAATAAGCAGCAGGAACTGGAGCAAATGCAACGTACTTACCAGGGTAAGGAACAGATGATGGCTCAGGAAATGCAGGACGAAAGCTTTAAAAAGCTGCAGGATGTAAAGAAGAAAATCGAGAACTATCTTACAGAATACAACAAAGACAAGGGTTATGCCTTTATTTTTTCCAGTGCTCCTGAGTTCATGTACCTGAAAGACACTACCTATAACATTACAGACGATGTGGTAAAAGGCTTGAATAAGTTGTATCCGAAGAAGCCGTAAATCACCATCATATTTATTATCTTCATTCCCGCCCCCTTCAAAAAGGGCGGGAATTTTTATGTCAGATACCACTACCTCTTTTAAACCAAGACTTGGATTACTGGATGCAACCATGTTGGTTGCCGGAAGTATGATTGGCTCGGGCATCTTTATTGTGAGTGCCGACATCACCCGCAACGTAGGCAGCGCAGGTTGGCTGATTGCCGTATGGCTCTTAACCGGTTTCATGACCCTTACCGCTGCCCTGAGTTATGGTGAGCTGAGCGCCATGTTTCCCAAAGCCGGCGGTCAGTATGTATACCTGAAAGAATCCTATAACCCGCTCACGGGTTTTCTGTACGGCTGGAGTTTTTTTGCGGTGATCCAAACGGGCACCATTGCTGCTGTAGGAGTGGCCTTCTGTAAGTTTGCGGCCTATTTCTTTCCCTTCCTGGAAATGAATCCTTCTGATGTGTTGTTCCTGATTGGTCCGTTCAAAATATATCCTGCACAGTTTGTTTCCATCTTCATCATTGTTTTGCTTACCTACATCAATACCCGTGGGGTAGAGGGCGGCAAAATTATTCAGACCTTTTTTACGGTGGCCAAACTCCTGTCTTTGTTTGGATTGATTGTTTTTGGTTTCCTTATGGCCAAAGACAGTTCTATATGGACTGCCAACTGGACCGATGCCTGGAGCATGAAAAAACTGACTGCAGGGACCAATGCCGCAGGTTCTCCTGAAACCCTGATCATGCCCATACTGGGCGCGGGGGCATTCGGTGCTATCGCTGCTTCCATGGTGGGGTCCATTTTTAGCAGTGATGCCTGGAACAATGTAACCTTCATTGCAGGTGAAATTAAAAACCCGCAGAAGAATATTGGCATGAGCCTGTTTTTGGGTACTCTGATAGTAACCCTGATTTATGTAGCGGCCAACCTGATGTACCTGAATGTACTACCTCTGAACGAGATTGCGTTTGCGCCTTCCGACCGGGTGGCCGTGAGCGCTGCCAATGCTATTTTCGGACACAGCGGAACCTTTATTATTGCGGCCATGATTATGGTTGCCACTTTTGGATGCAACAATGGCCTGATCCTGGCCGGTGCAAGGGTGTATTATACCATGGCACAGGATGGTTTGTTCTTCAAAAAAGCCGGGGTACTCAATAAGAATGCGGTACCTGAATGGGCGCTCTGGGCACAGTGCGTGGTGGCTTCCCTGCTTTGTTTGAGTGGTCGTTACGGTGACCTCTTAGACATGGTTTCGTTTATTGTGGTAATCTTTTATGTACTTACCATTGCCGGCATATTTATTCTGCGGAAGAAACGTCCGGAACTGGATCGTCCGTACAAAGCCATCGGTTATCCGGTACTTCCAGCCATTTATATGCTCATGGGTATCAGCTTTTGTGTATTGCTGATTATTTATAAGCCAGAGTTTACATGGCCGGGATTGATCATTACACTGTTGGGCATACCTTTGTATTTTCTGGCAGTCAGATCATCTAAAAAATAGTGAATGAATTTTGATGAATTATTCAAAAGCTTTGCAAACACCAACGTGTTGATTGTTGGGGATGTAATGCTCGATACCTACTGGTGGGGGAATGTAGACCGGATTTCTCCTGAAGCCCCTGTGCCGGTAGTAGCATTGAAGAACAAGGAACTTAGGGTAGGCGGTGCAGCCAACGTTGCATTGAATACCGCTGCAATGGGTGCACAGACCGCGATTATTTCTGTGGTAGGAAACGACAATGATGGGGTACAGTTAACGCAACTAATGAAAGAGGCCAACATCGATACCAGTTCCATCATTGGCTCCGCAGACCGGATTACCACCAATAAAGTGCGCATCATGAGCCGCAACCAGCAGATGATGCGGCTCGATGCCGAAATGACCAGTGATATTGAAGGAAAACTGGAGCAGGAACTGATTGATACAGTTTGCGCATACATCACCAAAAATAATACCCGGATCTTAATCCTCGAAGATTACAACAAAGGGGTATTGACCAAAAAAGTCATTGAGATCCTGGTGGCTTTCTGCAATGAAAGAGGGGTGCTTACCGCTGTTGATCCCAAACGGAAGAATTTCCTGACCTATAAAAATGTGACCCTGTTCAAGCCCAATCTGAAGGAAGTGAAGGAGGGGCTGAACCTGTTGGTAGATCAGATTAACCTGGAAACACTGGGGCAGATTCACGAAGCCCTGAAACAGGAACTGGGTCACGAAATTTCTTTCATCACCCTGTCCGAAAAAGGAGTGTTCTATCAGCAGGAAAAAGAATCGGTCATTATCCCCACCCATATCCGCAACATTGCCGATGTGAGCGGTGCAGGTGATACGGTGATTGCTGTGGCTTCGCTGGTATATGCTTCCACCAGGAACATGCGCCTCGCTGCAGAGATGGCTAATATTGCGGGTGGACTGGTTTGCGAGGAAGTAGGTACGGCTGCCATCAACAAAGACAAACTCCTGTCTGAGTGTAAGCTGATTCTGAAGTCACTTTAGTTATTCTGAACAAAACGCGCGGATATATTCAACAGTGTCTAATGATTGGCTGAATATATTAGAATCTTTGCGCTGTCTAAAATTTTAGATTCGCAGTCTAAAATTTTGGCAATGGGCAATTTTACAATCGCAATACACGGCGGGGCGGGAACCATCCTGAAAGAAGATATGACCCCTGCGTTGGAACAGGCGTATACAGACGGAATTCAGCAGGCGCTGAACGTGAGTTATGCAGTGCTCGAGCAGGGCGGTTCGGCTGTGAATGCCATTAAGGCGGCGCTGGTAATTCTGGAAGACAATGTATTGTTCAATGCCGGAAGGGGGTCTGTATTTACCAAGAAAGGGGTGCAGGAAATGGATGCCGCCATCATGGATGGCAGCAATCTTTCTGCAGGTGCAGTGGCTGGTGTACGCAGTGTGCGGAATCCGATTGAACTGGCTACGGAAGTGATGCGCAACAGCAATCACGTATTTCTCAGCGGCAAGGGCGCCAATGATTTTGCCATTAAGCAGGGTGTTAAACTGGAGCCGGATGAATATTTTTATTCCCAGTTCCGGTACGATCAGTGGAAAGCCATCCGAGATTCGGATTCTTATTCGCTCGACCATACCAACCACCACCTCGAAGAACTGATGCGCGATAAAAAATTCGGTACGGTTGGAGCCGTGGCCTGCGACCAGAACGGAAACCTGGCGGCAGCTACTTCCACCGGCGGTATGACCAATAAAAAATACGGCAGAATCGGAGACAGCCCTGTGATAGGAGCGGGAACCTATGCCAACAATAAAACCTGTGCCATCAGTTCTACCGGACATGGGGAAATGTTTATCCGTGCTGTTGCAGCTTATGATGTAAGTTGCCTGATGGAATACAAGGGGCTGAGCCTGGAGGAAGCCATGAATGTGGTAGTGAAGGAAAAGCTGGTCGCCATGAAGGGCGAAGGCGGTATGATTGGTGTGGATGCACAGGGGAATGCTGCCTTGGTTTTCAATAGTGCAGGTATGTACAGGGGGGTTAAAAACGACAGGGGCGAGAATATGGTAGCCATCTACAGTTAGTATGAAAAAATTTGCAGTAATCACAGCCGGTGGTTCCGGTAGCAGAATGGGTACAGAACTGCCCAAGCAATTTCTTTTACTTTCAGGGAAGCCAGTATTGTGGCATACGATCCGCGCTTTTCAGGAAGCCTATGCCGATATCTTTTTTGTATTGGTCATTCCCGCAGCTCACGCTGAAGCGGGCAAAGCCATTCTCGGCGAACTGAACCTGACTGCACAATCCGTGTTGGTTGAAGGCGGGGCTACCCGTTTTCATTCCGTTCAGAATGGTCTTCAAAAAGTGGAAGCAGGTTCCATTGTTTTTGTACACGATGGGGTTCGTTGCCTGGTAACACCCGATCTCATCCGGCGCTGCGGAGCGCAGGCCGAAGCATTGGGCAGCGCCATACCAGCTGTAGCATCAGCAGACAGTGTACGGCTTGCCGACGAAGCCGGCGGTCATCGTTCGGTTGATCGCAACAGGGTAAGAATAATTCAAACACCACAGACGTTCAAAAGCGATATTGTATTGCCGGCTTTTCAGCAGGAATACAACGAGGGTTTTACCGACGAAGCCACTGTAGTGGAAGCCGCCGGAACTCCTGTATTCCTGATTGAAGGGGAGTACAGCAATTTAAAAATTACCCGCCCGGTAGATTTACTCGTAGCAGAAACAGTACTGCAGGAACGCAGCGGGCATTAGTGTTTCACCGCAATTGCGGAATTATTTCAGCAAGGATAACGGAAAAGGAAGCCTGTTGTACCGAAACAGGTAATAGGTTTCTTCAGCAGCGCCAAACTTCTGATAAAATTTTTGCACGCCCGGCAGGGAAGATCCTTCAAAATCCAGCAACAGGGCTTCTTCAGAAAATTCCTGAATCAACTGATCCATCAAATAATGATTGGCTTCCTGCTGCCTTCCTGCTGCAGTGGTCGTGTTCATGAGGTTGTAAATCCGTTTCCCGTCTTTCAGCATCAAAGCTACGGCTGCTATCTGGCCACTGCTGTTCAGTGCAGCCCTGGTAAAACATTGTTCCTCCGCAGACAGTACCTGATTGCAGAGCAGGGAAAACGCATCGTATGCACTTGAATGAATATGCTTCGACTGGTGGGCATGGTGTTGTACAAACAGATCAATGGCAGTTTGAATAGGTACCTGGTTGCTGTATTCTATTCCGCTTCTCACTGCTTTTTTAATGTTCTGTTTCAGGTCCTGTGCATACTGCCCGCTGATTTCCGGGTAGGGGCGGTTCAGGTTAAGTACATAGTTGGGTTTTCTGGTAATACCTTCCCATGCGCTTACGGCATTGTTGCTGTGGTTCAGCAATACTGAGCCATACATCCGTTCCTGCCCGATCCGTTCCATGATTTCCTGTAACAATCCCGGTTGTCGGCAGAGCTCGGGATGGCCGGATAATCCCAGCTGCTGTACAAAGGGCGGCGTGTACCAGTAGGTGAATCCAAGTTTGGATTTATAGGGCAGGGGCATCACTGCTTCGTATTCGTTCACCACCAGACCGGTCCAGTTGGCACAAACAGCGTGTAAATAATCTGTGCGGGAATAGATCAGGCCATTCTCTGCTGATGCTACCAGCCGGTTCCATTGAGCGGCATCAATTTCTTTTGCAGGTATGAGCCTGAGGGTGTACATGCGGTTTATTTTCCTTTGCCCGATAAAATAATGCGGAGCGTTTGCAACATGATGCTTATATCGAGCCCTAAAGATAACCGATCCAGGTATTCCAGGTCGTACCGCATGCGTGCGGCCATGTCCGGTACACTCGACGCATACCCAAATTGAACCATCCCCAGCGAAGTGAGTCCGGGTTTTACTTTCAGCAGTTCAGGATATTGCGGGGCTACTTGTATTAACTGATCAATGTAATATTGCCGCTCTGGTCTTGGACCTACCAGGCTCATGTTTCCGATGAGAATGTTCCAGAGCTGGGGCAGTTCATCCAGTTTCCATTTGCGCATGATTTTCCCCCAGGGAGTAATGCGCGGATCTCCGTCGCAAGACAAGGCGGGTCCGTCTTTTTCTGCATCGGGATACATACTTCTGAACTTGTAAATGACGAATGGAACACCGTGTTGCCCCACCCGTTCCTGCGCGTAAATGATCGCGCCGCTGGAACTGATCAGGGTTCTGATAGCAATGAACAGCAGTGCCGGACTCAGCACTACCAGAGCAGTCAGTGATAATAAAATGTCCAGTAACCTTTTTGTTTGCTGCATCAGATATAACCGGATTAAACTAAAATGCTGGTGTTGTTGATTTTCTCCAATATCTGGTGTGCTACTTCCATGGCAAGGAAACCATCTATTTCGCTTACAGCAGTTGGTTTATTGTTTACAATTGAATCAACAAAAGACTCCAGTTCCAGTTTAATGGCATTCAGTGGTTCAATGGTGGGTGTGGCAATGGCGATCGACTTTTTACCATTGGGGGTATCGATATCGAACGAAAACACATTGCTGTCGTTGGGCTGTTTCAGCTTAATGATCTCTGTTTTCTTTTCGAGAAAATCAATGCCGATGTAAGCATCCTTCTGGAACAAACGCATTTTGCGCATTTTCTTCATGCTGATGCGGCTGCTGGTCAGGTTGGCCACACATCCGTTGTTGAATTCGATCCGTACGTTGGCAATATCCGGTGTGTCTGTCATTACGGCAACACCACTGGCAGCAATGCTTTTTACATCGCTTTTCACCAGGCTTAAAATGATGTCGATGTCGTGAATCATCAGGTCGAGGATTACACTTACTTCGGTTCCCCTTGGGTTGAACTGCGCCAGCCGGTGCACTTCTATGAACATGGGGTTGAGGTGCATGTCTTTTACCGCCAGGTATGCGGGATTGAAACGTTCCACATGTCCTACTTGTACTTTTACATTGGCTTCGCGCACCATATTCATGAGGGCCCTTCCTTCCTGTATGGTATGGGTGATTGGTTTCTCCACAAATACATGCTTGCCTTTTCTGATGGCCTGCATACAGATGTCGAAGTGCTGATTGGTAGGCGTGATGACGTCGATCACATCACAGGCATCCATCAGTTTGTCTTCGTCCATGTACCGTTTTAAACCGTATTTTTCTGTTACTTCCCTGGCATTATCGTTATTGGGATCAAAGAATCCCACCAGCTTTACTCCTTCAATCTCTTTCCAGTTATTCAGGTGAAACTTACCCAGATGGCCCACCCCAAATACACCTACTTTTAGCATAGTTCTGATATTAAAGGGTAAAGATAATTAAATCGGCCTGCGTGCAATCCCAAATTTATCACCGTTCCTGCGGCTGGCCTGTTCTGTAACGCCCGTACCATGCAGTTATCGTGCGCTGCCTCCGTCGATAGTCAGGCAGATGCCATTTACATAAGCCGCTTCGTCCGAAGCCAGATATAAATAGCCATAGGCGATATCGATGGGTTTTCCCCAGTGACCCGCAGGGATCAACGGTACCATTTTCTGTTTCACTTCTTCGGGAATACTGTCGGTCATTTTTGTTTCGATGAAACCGGGCGCAATGCAGTTGGCGGTAATACCAAACCTTCCCAGTTCCAGCGCCCATACCTTGGTCATGCCAATGATGGCCGATTTGCTGGCTACGTAATTGGTTTGGCCGTAATTGCCCCGGAGCCCCACATTGGAGGAGGCGGACACAATTCTGCCGTATTGCTGTTCTTTCATGTGGTGGGCAACTGCCTGCGTACAGTTGAACACACCGGTCAGGTTTACTGCAAGTACCTTATCCCAGTCTTCCTCCTGCATCTTTAATAAGGTCTTATCTCTGGTGATACCTGCATTGTTGATCAGGATATCGATCCGGCCCTTTAACTCCTTTACTTTGGCTGTTGCGGCTTCCACGGCTGCTTTGTCTGCAACAGACACCTGCATGAAATGCACGTCCAGTTGTTGTTTCCGGCATGCTTCGGCCAGGCTGGCTCCCGCCATATCGGTGTCCCAGATAAACACGGTTGCGCCTTCTTTTGCAAAGAGTTCGGCAGTTGCAGCGCCGATTCCGGCAGCGCCTCCGGTTACAATAGCTGTTTTATTAGTTAACCTCATGTACTATTTTTTAAAAGCATTTAAAGTCCGATCATTCTTTTCAGGCGTTTCAAAATCCCTTTCCACAATCCCCCGTCGAGCTGGATTCTGCGGTCGGTGGTCCAGACCAGTGCGTCCGGATGGGTAATGTACTCCAGCGTTCCATAACCCTGATCGCGCAGTTTCAGCGCCAGCCATCCATCTTCGTTGGTGCCCGGCGGATGGTTGAATCCGTTAACCGCAAGCCCTTGTTCTTTCCGGAAACCGGAATTGAATCCATATACATTCATGGCTTCGTTGCGAAAGGTCTTATTGAACCAGCGGGTGAAATCGGCCATGTATTCATACAGAAAATAGGTAAACCGGCCAGTGTTGCCCGTAGGAATAAAGGCAAATCTGCCGTATACCAAAGCAATGCCGGGGTTGGAAGCCAGCGGGGCTACCATCCGGCTGATCCAGTCTGCCGGATAAATGGTATCTGCATCTGCGTTCAGTATATAACTGCCCCTTGCAATGCGCAGACCGGCATTTCGGGCAAAATCGACTCCCTTCCTTGGTTCCATTACACAGGAGATGCCGGCGGCCCTGACCAGTTCTTCGGTTCGATCTTCAGACGCATTGTTGACCACGATGATTTCGACAGACCATTGCGTTTGGTTCCGGCACAAAGAATGCAGGGTCTGAAGTATACCGGATTCTTCGTTGTAGGCCGGAATTACAATAGAAATCTCCGGTTGCTGTCTGCACAGCTGAAGATAGGAATTCCGGATGAACGCACTGGTTTCCGGCAGATTCGGATTGGCCAGGAAGCTTTCCCGGATGTTCCTGGGTAGGGCAATAGGTCTCATGATTGAACAATGAAAATGAGGCAGGCTTACCTGCATCGGTTAAAGTTAATCATATAGCCGGGAATCCTGTTTTTTTTGAACAATTATCATGCGAATTCGTTACAGTACCATGTAAATGAAATAATTTTACAAGCGGATGGGGAGCGTGCACTTAAATAAGTACATTTAACCGATTCTATCCGTTCATAAACATTTTATATGGCATTTACCAACTCCGATGTAATCAAGATTATAGTGGTGGAAGACGAAGTTACCATGCAACTGATACTAAAGAAGTATCTGGGAGAGCAGTACGAAGTCGAAATTTTTAAAGACGGAGTAGATGCGCTGGCATTTATGCAACAGGGCAATATGCCGGACTTGATCATCTCAGATTTAAATACGCCTGTAATGGGCGGGCTGGGTCTGACGCAGCAATTGAAAGCAAGTGATTTTTTCAACAGCATTCCGATTGTGATTTTATCGGGCGAGGAAAGTTCTGAAATGATCATCAAATGCCTGGAAGCCGGAGCAGATGATTACCTGGTAAAACCCTTTAATCCCAAAGAGCTGGAAGCCAGACTCAGGGTGGTGTTAAGACGAATCCGAAAATCATAAATCCAATGGATGCCCCCCTTTCTCCAACCGATCAGTTTATTGCCCTCATTGGATGTGATGAGCAGGTAACTGAAGTGTTTACCTCTGTCCAATTGGGCAATCGCAAGGTTCGCTCTTACCTGCATGCCATCGATATGTTCAACAACTGGGAAAAGGGAGGAGGTACGCTTGTGGCCATTGTGTCGCAGAGCGAAGTACTGGGGCCCGCGGGTATTGCCTTGCTGGAAACCCTGCGCAATAAAAAACATATACAGGTTCCTTTTTTCCTGGTAAGTCAGCAGTTGAGCGAGAGTACCGCTAAACTGGCCCTGAAATCGGGTATATCCGATGTGTTCAAGCTGCCCCTGAAAAAAGAGAACATCGAAATCCGCCTGAACCTGATCATTGATAAATGGAAGGAACTGAAATCGTCGAACGACCAGGTGGTGGACTTTCACAAATACAAAACGCCGCTGATCAAACGGATATTCGATATATTTTTTGCCGGCATGGCTCTGCTGTTGCTTTCCCCCCTCTTGCTGGTGATCTGCATTTTGCTGAAGCTGGAATCCAAAGGCCCCATTTTTTATTATGCCTTACGGGTAGGCTCCGGTTACAGAACCTTTAAGTTTTACAAGTTCCGCTCCATGTATGTGAATGCAGACCAGCGGCTGAAAGAACTGAAACACCTGAACCAGTACGCACCGGCGGCAGCGACCGATACAGTTGAACAGCAGCAGGAACAATACCTCTGCGATGAGTGTAAGGCAGCCGGTACCCAGTGCAGGTTCCCCATGTATTCCGATAAGGTTCGCTGGTGCGAGAAGCAATACAACGATACCAAGAAGTCCAAAGCCGGTTCGGCATTCTTTAAACTGAAAGACGATCCGCGCATCACCAAAGTGGGCAAGTTTATCCGCAATAGCAGTATCGATGAGCTGCCCCAGTTGTGGAATGTGATCATCGGCGACATGAGTATTGTGGGCAATCGCCCGCTTCCTTTGTACGAGGCAGAGAAACTGACCACAGATAAATATGCCATGCGGTTCATGGCTCCGGCAGGAATAACCGGGCTCTGGCAGGTGGAAAAAAGAGGAAAAGGGGAGATGTCGGAAGAAGAACGACTCATGCTCGATAATAAATATGCGGCCAACCATAGTTTCTGGTACGATATCAAGCTGATACTCAAAACAATTCCTGCTTTGTTCCAGTCAGAAACTGTATAATCCCGGAACGTTTTATCTATAAATTTATTATCTTTAAATTGCGTGACAATCATTGGTTTAGCCTGAGCGCCCTTTTTTTAAGCTACCGGTGTTTGTATGATACCCAATAACCAACCATATGTTTTTGAATAGTCCGATACGCCATCTTTTTCAGTCCGTCCGGAAGGGGTTACTGGTTCGGGTAGCCTGTTTTTTGTTTCTTGTTTCGGGTAGTTCGGCAGTATCGGCCCAGGAGTCTATGATTCCGGAACTTTCTTATCCTTTTCTGGAAAAGCTGATTTTTACCGCCCGCGAAAATTATCCGCGGATGAAGGCCAACCAGCACAGGGTTCGTTTTGCAGAACTGAACCTGAAAAAAAACAAGCTGTCCTGGTTCGATTTCTTTTCACTCTCTGCCTTTTACAGCCCCAGTACTTCTGTTACTTTAACCAATGCCACCCTTACAGGTGTGCAGATAGGACTGTTCATTAATTTTTCTTCCATCATACAAAAGCCTACAATGATTAAGCAGAGCCGGGAAGAACTGGCCATTGCCAAATACACGTACGATGAGATGGGGCTTTCTGTCGAAAACATGGTGAAAGAGCGTTATTTCAAGTACATACAATACATGACGGTGCTGAAACTCAGGAGCCAGGCGGTGATTGATGCGGAAGCATTGTACAAGCAAATAAAATTCAAGTTCGAAAGAGGGGAGGATACATTTGAAAATTACAGTAAGTCGCTGATTCAGTTTGTAGACAATAAACAACGGCTAGTGGAAACAGAAGGAATGTTGCTGATTTCCAAAAGCAATCTGGAGGAAATGATCGGAAAAAAATTAGAAGAGGTTAAGTAATGGAATTAGGAAAGTTTTTAAAACTTGTATACAAAAAAAAATACGTACTCGTAATTGTACCACTGGTTACGGTAGTGATTACGTATTTTCTGGTTCGGAAGCTTCCTGATACCTTTCAATCTTCTTCGCGTATTTCCACAGGACTGGTAGATCAGTCGCAGCAGATTCTCTCCAGTTCCGACATGTCTCAGGAGTCTAAGATTGCCCAGCAGTTCAGTAACCTGGTACAGCAGTTCAGGCTGAAGCGGATTTTTGATCAGGTTTCTTATGAACTGATTCTGCACGATCTCACCAGCGATAAGCCTTTTCGTCCGGCCAGTAAACTGCTGAAAGAAATTGGCCCCAATGCAAGGGCACATGCGGTGGAAGTATACAGCCGCCTGATGAAAGAGAAAAAGCCCCTGTCTTTGTGGGACAAGGACCAGTACGGATTGAATCAGGTGCTGATCTCCATGGGATACGATGAACAAACCCTGCAGAAAAAAATCCTGATTTACCGGGTCAACAACAGTGATTTCATTGATGTGGAGTTTGAATCGGAGAACCCCTTTCTCTCTGCATTTGCCATAAATACCCTGTCCAAGGAATTTCTCGACTATTATTCTTCGTATATCAAAGCCAATCAGCTGCGTGCAGTGAACTACCTCGATACGCTGATGAAGCAGAAGTACGATTCCATGAATGCAAAAATGCGCGCATTGCGTAATTATAAAATCAAGAACCGGGTGCTCAACCTGAACGAACAGGCCAAGAGCCTCTACGGCCAGATTTCAGATTTTGAAACCTACCTGGAGATTGCTAAAAAAGATGTAGAGGCCAACGAAGGCGCCATTAAAGCAATAGATGCCAAGTTTGATGTTAAAGACCGTCGTTACCTGGAAAGTACGGTGGTAGCCATCAATCAGTCGGTCATGAATACCCGGGAACAACTGAAACAGGCTACACTGAATGTGATTAAAAGCAATTATGCTGCCCGGGCTGTGGCCAGGCAGGATTCCCTTCGGCACAAGCTGGAGGAAGAAATACTGGCATCCACCGACCGGCACCTGGTGAGCCCGCTGGCCAATAAACAACAGTTGATTCAGCAGCGCTTAACACTGGAAGTTGCATTGAATCAGGCACGCAACAGCATCCAGCCGCTCGAAACTGAACTGGAAAGATTGAACAGGAAGTTCGATTTGCTGGTGCCGCATGAAGCCCTTATTCAAAACTATGAAGGCGCCGTTGATGTGGCCGGAAAAGAATACCTGGAGATCCTCAATAAGTTCAACAGAACCACCATGGAATCGAATGTGGGTGTTCAGTTACGCCAGGTGGAAATGGCCATGCCGGGTCCGGCACAGCCATCCAAGAAGTTGTTGCTGGTATTGCTCAGTGGTGTGGTAAGCTTTATCTTTTGCATGCTGGCCTTGTTCATTATTTTTTATCTGGATCATTCCATACACAGTGCACAGGACCTGGCCAATCAAACCGGATTCCCGGTATTGTCTTTTCTACCACTGATCAACACCTCCCTGCTCGATCTCACCAATTTGTCTAAGGGAGATGAAGTGAACCGAAATACAATTGCCTTTAAAAATCTGCTCCGGTCGCTGCGGTTTGAAGTAGAACGATCTATCGGTAAAGACAAATTATTGGTGCTGACCAGCCTGCACCATGGGGAGGGTAAAACCCTGATTTCGCTGGGATTGGCGTATGCTTTTTCCATGGTGAACAAGAAAGTGCTGGTGATCGACGGGAACTTTGACGAACCTACCATTTCTGAAATCAGCAGTGCGGAATTCTTTCTGGAAGACTATCTGAAAAACAGGACATCCGTTGCTGAATTTACCCGAGAAGGAAAAATCAGTATACTGGGCAACCGGGGCGGAGATACTTCCTTGTTCGAATTCTGCGATGAAAGCATTGTGGTGCCTAAACTGAATTACCTGAAGGATGTTTTTGATATCATTATCGTAGAAATTCCTTCGATGGATCGTTTGAACAAATCACGGGAATGGGTGGTGGTAGCCGATAAAGTACTGGGCATTTATGCATCCGGGGATGCCATCAGATCCTCTGCAAAACCGCATATCCGCTTCCTCGAAAGCATTGGTAATAAATTTGCCGGATGGGCACTCAACAAAGTGCAGTTCAACCGATTGGAGCGTGTTCCCAAATAACCCCCGCGTTTATGGCAAGCATAGAGATAATGGTGTTTTTCTGGATATTGTTCCAATTGGTGATTGGATATAACCTGGTGTTGCCTGTTTTATTGCTGCTGATTTACCTGGTAAAGGGCAGCAGGAAGGGAAAGTCGGCGGTTACAGGGGCAAAGGAAGCCGATTATGCCATCATTGTAACAGCCTATGAGCAAACGCAGCTGCTGCATGGGGTGGTAAGGTCTCTGTTGCAATTGCGTTACAGCAATTACCTGATTTATATTGTAGCCGATAAATGCGATGTTACCGATCTGGTGTTCAACGATGAGCGCGTGATCGTACTCAGACCGGAGCAGACACTGGCCAGCAATACCCGCTCTCATTTTTATGCCATCAACAGGTTCAAACGACCGCATGAAAGACTGGTCATCATCGATAGCGACAACATCACCGATCCCGACTTTTTATTGCGGCTGAACCAATATTTCGACCAGGGTTTTGAAGCGGTGCAAGGACTCCGTGCTGCCAAGAACCTCGATACCATGTATGCCTGTCTGGATGGGGCAAGAGATATCTATTACCATTTCTATGATGGCAAAGTATTGTTTTCCATCGGATCTTCGGCTACGCTTTCCGGTTCCGGAATGGCGTTCACTGTTCAGTTATTCAAAGACTGCCTGGGACACATCGATATTACCGGTGCAGGGTTCGATAAAATATTACAGCGGCAGATCGTTAACAGAGGGTACCGGATTGCATTTGCAGAAAAAGCGATTGTGTACGACGAAAAAACTTCTCAGTCCGATCAGCTGGTGAATCAGCGGGCCAGATGGATCAATACCTGGTTCCGTTACTTCTCTTTTGGCTTTGGACTGGTTGGAAAAGGATTGCTTCGGTTCAATTTCAATCAGGTGCTTTTCGGGCTGATTCTGTTGCGCCCGCCATTGTTCATGTTCCTCCTGCTCTCGGTTGCTTGCTTATTGGTCAACCTGTTGATCAGTCCATTGATTGCGCTGATCTGGCTGTTTGGTTTGCTGTTGTTTGTTGCAGGCTTTATGATTTCCTTGTGGATGAATCATACCGATTCCCGGATATACCGTTCGCTTTTGGGCATTCCCAAATTCATTTTTTTTCAGGTTCTGTCGTTGCTTCGGGTAAAAAATGCCAATCAGCGTTCTGTTGCTACCAAACATTTTCATGCCGATAAAGTAGACTAGGCAGATTATCTTTATACAAACAACCAGGAAGTATTGCGCACAGATTCCACCATACCCAAAAGAACCAAAGAAGAGCAGGAAGCTTACGACCGGCTCAGGCTGGAAAAAATGACCAGCAGGATAGCGTTGATCATTGCTTTCATCAGTGTGTATTATTTCTTTATTAAACTGCTTTTTCTGTAATGGAAGAACCATTTCATATACCAGTAGGCAGTGAAAAAAAAGCAAAGAAGCTTTTTTCGAAAGATTGGTTTGCCGTTTCTCTGCATCCGGTAAAGTCTGATGGTCTGCTGATATATCTGGTGATGCTCTGTGCCTCCGTATTTTTTGCTTTCCTGATTGCCCGGTTCGGATTCATTCCCGGTGTGTTGATCCTGGCCGTTCTGATCGGATTGCCAATGGTGTACGGATTAATTGCATACCCTCGTTTTGGGGTACTGGTTTTTCTCACCAGCGCCTACTTCATTATGTTTATTGACCGGATGGGCGTGGACTTTCCGTTGGGAACCCTGATGGATTTGATGGAACTCCTGTTCATTTTTGGATTTTTTATACAACAGCGAACAGAAAAAAACTGGAAAATATTCAAAGGCCCGCTGAGTATCATGATCCTGATCTGGATTATGTACAATGTATTGGAAGTGCTGAATCCTTCTGCAGAATCGCGCCTGGCCTGGTTGTACACCGTTCGATCCGTAGCGTTCATCATGCTGATGTTCTTTGTATTTCTGTACAATATCCGCACCCGGGAATTCATACGCATCATCCTGAAACTCTGGATCCTGTTTTCGCTGATCGGTGCACTCTATGGTTTGAAACAGGAGTTCATCGGCTTCAACGGGCCGGAAGAGGCTTACCTGCATTCGGATCCGAATATCGAACAGTTGTTATTCATTGGCGGTACCTGGAGAAAATTTTCCCTCTTCACCGATCCGGTATCCTTTTCCTATAATATGGTGATCAGTGCATTACTTTGCATAGGCCTGATCACGGGCCCGCTCAAAACATGGAAAAAAATAGTACTCGGAGCCATCGCGGCAATTTGTTTGTACTCCATGCTCTATTCCGGTACCCGTGGTGCATTTGTATTGCCGCCGTTTGCGCTGGCAGTAATGGCGATACTTCGCTTCAACAAGCGGATTTTTTTGGTCGGAGCTGTTGCGGCTGTATTTCTCTCGATCCTGGTGTTCATGCCTACGTCGAGCCAGTCTGTTCAACGATTTCAAAGTGCTTTCAGGCCTTCGGAAGATGCCTCTTTTAATGTGCGGAAATACAATCAGAAAAGAATTCAACCCTATATACTTAGTCATCCGATCGGAGGAGGGCTGGGAGCAACAGGTGCATGGGGACAGCGTTTTGCTCCCTATTCCTTCCTGGCAAGTTTTCCTCCGGACAGTGGTTATGTTAGGGTAGCCGTGGAACTGGGTTGGGTTGGGCTGTTGATTTTCTGTACCCTGATGTTCATGATCATGCACACAGGAATACTTCATTTTTATGCCATCCGGGATCCGGAGCTGAAATCCTATTGTTTGGCAATGGTGTTGATTGTTTTTGCATTAAATTTAGGGAACTATCCGCAGGAAGCGCTGGTTCAGTTTCCGACGAATGTTTACTTCTATCTGGTTACTGCACTGATTGTGATCACCAAGCGAATTGATGATGAAGACAGGCAGTTGACCGAACCGGTAAAACAAGTGCTATGATACAAGGCAGAGATATTGTTGTAGTTGGGCAGCAACCCTGGGATGTGGCCATTGGCAGCAATTGTAAAAACATTGCACTGGAGTTCAGTAAGCACAACCGGGTGCTCTACGTAAATTCCCCGCTGGACCGTATTACCGCTATAAGGAATGCCAAAGAACCACAAGTGCAGAAAAGGCTGCAGGTGATTCGCGGAAATGAGAATGGTCTTGTGAACATAGCGCATCATCTCTGGAATCTTTATCCCGACCGGATGATTGAATCCATCAACTGGATCGGCAGCCAGACTATTTTCGAAAAACTGAACAGGCTCAATAACAAACGTTTTGCAGATAGTATTCTGCGGGCCATGCAGGCTTTGCAGTTCAGCAACATCATCCTGTTCAACGACAATGATATGTTCCGGTGCTTTCACCTGAAAGAATTTTTGAAGCCAGCTGTAAGTGTGTATTATTCGAGAGATTATATGCTGGCAGTAGATTACTGGAAAAAGCATGGTGAAAAAATGGAGCCGGAACTGATTGCACAATCGGATGTTTGTGTGGCCAATTCTACCTACCTGGCCGATTATTGCCGTAAATACAACCCGCATGCTTACTATGTGGGTCAGGGCTGTGAACTGGATATGTTCAGCAACTACAACAATCCGGTGCTGCCGGAGGATATGCAGCTGATCAGGGGACCGGTAATTGGCTACGTGGGCGCTTTGCTCGGGCTTCGGTTGAACCTGGATGTGTTAACCCATATCGCTGCGTCAAGGCCCGACTGGAATATTGTATTGGTAGGACCGGAAGACGATGCTTTCCGGGCCAGCGCATTGCATGGTATGAATAATGTTCATTTCCTGGGATCCAAACCTCCTGCAGTTTTGCCGCAGTACATTCATGCATTTGATGTTTGCCTGAATCCGCAGGTGATCAGCGAGGTGACCATTGGAAATTATCCCAGGAAAATAGACGAGTACCTGGCAATGGGAAAACCGGTAGTGGCTACCAAAACACCGTTTATGGAAGCCGTATTCAGTGGGAATACCTACCTGGGAACAACCGGCGCGGAATATGTACAACTCATCGAAAAGGCCTTGCAGGAAAATGTTCCGGAAAAAGTACAGGCACGAAAAACATTTGCTGCATCCCATACCTGGGAAAACAGCGTTGAAGCAATATATAAGGCCATACTAAGCCTATCTTTACATACCTGATAAAACTGATTTATGATCGCCGCACTAATGGCCAAACTAAGGAACAAGCATTTCATGTCGCTGGCAGGAAATGTGGCTATGGCGGGCCTGGCAATGCTTACCATCGCATTGCTTTACAGGTCTCTCAGCCTGGAAGAAATCGGCTATTGGTTTTTTTACCAAACCCTGTTCATGCTGATTGATACATTCAGAACGGGTTTTCTGCAAGTAGCGCTGATCAAATTTTATACCGGTACAGAACCCCGCAGGGCAGCAGAAGTATTGGGCTCTGTATGGTTTCTAGCAGTGCTGATTACAGGTATTGTGATTGGTGTAAACCTCTTGCTGGTACCGTTCATGGGGTCGTTCACCAACACCGGGTTCCTCATTACCATACAATGGTTTGGCCTTACATTTCTGGCAACCCTGCCTTACTCCATCGCCTCCTGGATTCAACAGTCGGATCAGCGATTCGACCGTCTGCTCATTCTGCGGGTGATCAATCAGGGTTCCTTCATCATCAGTGTTGTGCTGCTTATTTTCTTTAAATCCATTGATCTGCAGATGATCCTGCTGATGAATTTTGTGTCCAATGCCCTTGTGAGCATTGTAACTATTCTGCTGGGCTGGACAAGGTTCAAAACTTTTTTTTCCAGAACCAGCGCCTGCATCAAAGAAGTGTATCATTTTGGAAAATTCAGTGTGGGTACCACCATCAGCGCCAACCTGCTTCGCAGTTCGGATATTTTCATCATCACGTATATGCTGGGCCCTGCAGCTGTGGCAGTTTACAATATACCGGTCCGTTTGATGGAACTGATTGAGATCCCGATCCGCAGTACTGTGGCTACCGGCATGTCTTCGCTGGCCAAAGCATTCAATAAAAACAACCTCAAGGAAGTGGGGTATATTTTGCAGAAATATGCCGGAACACTTACCGTGGCATTCATTCCGGTAGCCATCGGAGCTATCTTGCTGGCAGATATTGGTGTGGGGATACTGGGAGGTGGAAAATATATCAATACTGAGGCAGCCAATGTGTACCGGATGATGATGTTCCTGGCCATTTTTTATCCCATTGATCGTTTCATTGGGGTAAGTCTCGACATTATTCATCAACCCCAGGTCAATCTGGTGAAAGTGATTATGATGGTGATCGCCAATATTACCGGCGACTTTGTGGGGATTGCCCTGCTGGGAAATATTTACGGCGTAGCGTTGGGTACCCTGCTTCCATTGTGTGTAGGCGTATTTTACGGATATTACCGGCTCAACAAATATGTTCCCTTCAAACTCTCGGGCATATTCGTGTTTGGCTATATTCAAAATAGAAGTCTCTATAGAAAGTACATCCTAAAAAAATAGTTAACGTGAAACTGGTACATCTGATCATAGCACACAACCAGCCTCCGGTGGAGGAACTGGCAAGATTGGTTCGCAGATTGCGACACCCGGATGCCGTGGTCTATATTCATTACGACCTCAAGTTTGACCTTACTCCGGTAAAGGATTTTTTTGCCGGATACCCGGAAGTGTTTTTTGTAAAAAACAGGGTGAAAGTGGGTTGGGCTACGTACAGCATGATTGAAGCCACGGTGAACAGTTTCCGGGAAATTATAGAGGACTATCCGGAACTGGATTATCTGAACCTGCTCAGCGGGCAGGATTATCCGCTTCGTCCGGTAGAACAGTTTCACACCTATTTGGAACAGCATCCAGAAAAAGCATTCATGCATACACTGGATGTAAGAACAGAATGGACAGAAGCCATTTCCCGGGTTACACAATACCACCTTGATAGTTGGAATATTCCTGGTAAATATTTCTTTCAGAACTGGATCAACCGCCTGTTGCCGGAGCGTCGGATGCCCGGCAATATGATTCCGGTAGGCCGGTCACAATGGTTCACTATTACGGGCAAACATATACGCTATATACTGGAAACACTGGAGCAGAACAAGGACCTGGTGCGTTTCTTTAAATTATCCTGGGCTCCCGACGAAATGTTGTTTCAGACCATTCTGTACAATTCTGATTACAGAAAAGATATGGTCAACGACAATCTCCGGTACATCGACTGGTCGGAAGGGAACAAGAATCCCAAACTGCTTACCAGCGAAGATCTTGGACCCATGCTGCAGTCGGGTAAATACTTTGCCCGGAAATTCAGTGCGGCAAAAGATTCAGCAGTATTGGATCAGCTGGACCAACAGCAGTAACCGGAAGGATTTGGCAAAATAATCTGTTTATTTTTTTCGCTGAACGAAGGCTCTGATAAAGAAAAAGATCCCAATAAAAATGATCATCAGCGCAAACAGATCCATAACGGTGAACCCGTCGAATTCATTGAAATAAAAAAGGGTGGCAATTTCAAATTCCGGTGAAGCAGGAGTGGTGATCAACACAAAACCAACTGTGATAAAAAGGATACCTGCAATGGATAGTGCCATAAAATAAGCCCAGTTCGCAGCTTTCAGGGGAACTTCTTTTATGTTGAATGCATTTTTGGTGTTGAGTAGTTTTTGCATATCCTGCAAAATTGCCGCGTCGTTGGTATGTGCTGCAGAGGCATTGCCATGGCTTGTATCGCCTGCTTTAACCCGAAGGGTATCGAAAAAACGTTGCTCCATCTCCAATGCTTTGGATTTGCTTACAGGTTCTTTACTCAGCTCCGAGATGAACAGATTGAAGCTGTAGTCCAGCTCCTTATTTTCTTCAGCACCGGGGCTCATATTCAATGGATTTTTTTCATTCTCCGCTAATTTAAATAAATTACATAAGAATTAAGCAAAACAAGCAATGAAGGTAGTTTCTATTATTACAGTTAATTTTAATCACAGCTACCTTACGGATGATTTACTCCTTTCCATACAGCAAAAAAACAGCTATCCGGCCATCGAAATAATTGTGGTAGACAATGCCAGTTCGGAGAATCCTGTGCCAGGCTGGGAAAAAAAGTATCCTGACGTCCGCTTTATTCGTTCGGAGCAAAACCTGGGTTTTGCCGGCGGCAATAACCTGGGGGTGGAAGCGGCTACCGGAGATTACCTGTTCTTTGTAAACAACGATACCATCTTTACAGAAAACCTGGTGCAAGCACTGGTGCAGACGCTGGAGCAGCATCCGCAGGTGGGCATGGTTTCTCCTAAAATTTTATATTACGATCAGCCTGAAATGCTGCAGTATGCCGGATACACCGAAATCAATTATTTCACTGCCCGGAATGCCTGCATTGGACAATTCGAAACCGACAACGGCCAGTACGATCAACTGGAAGGTCCTACCGGTTTTGCCCATGGAGCCGCAATGATGGTAAAGCGGGAAGCCATCAACCGGGCAGGCAGGATGGCCGAAAATTTTTTCCTGTATTACGAGGAACTGGACTGGTGCAGCAGGATTAAGCGTGCCGGATTCGAAATATGGGTGAATATGAAAGCCAGCATCTATCACCGGGAATCCATCTCTGTAGGAAAGCAAAGCGCCCTGAAAGAATATTTCATGAACAGAAACCGGATTCTTTATATCCGCAGAAACGCTCCCTGGTGGAAAGCCCTGGTATTTTATGTTTATTTTCTCCTTGTGGTAACACCCAGGAATATGGCCGCGTACCTGAAACAGGGGAATAACCATTTCATTCAACAACTGTGGCGGGCCATCTGGTGGAATGTAACCAATAGCGTGAACAGTCCTGAACTTGGATTCAGGGCATAAATGAATTGTATGGAAATGCTGTTTTGGATTAGTTTGTTGATTATCCTGTATACCTACATCGGGTATGGCTTGTTGCTTTGGGTGATTCTGAAAATCAAGCGTATACTGAAAGGGAAAAAACAGGAAGTATATCCGGAATACACACCGGAGGTAACCGTGATTGTTGCTGCTTATAACGAAGCATATTGTATAGAGGAAAAAATCCTGAATACGCTTGCGCTGACTTATCCGTCCGACCGGATCAGTTATATTTTTATCACCGATGGTTCCACCGATGATACCCCGGGCATTGTGGCCAGGTATCCGCAGATACATGGTATGCACAAGGAGGGACGCAGCGGAAAAATTGCCGCTGTACACCGTGCCATGCAAGAAGTTCAATCGGAGATCGTGGTGTTTACCGATGCCAACACCATGCTGAATACGGATGCACTGCTGAAAATCTGCCGTCATTACAGTAATTCGAAAGTAGGTGCGGTAGCCGGAGAAAAACGCGTTCAGATAGAAGCTACTTCGGATGCAACTGCGGGAGAAGGTTTTTACTGGAAATATGAATCTAAGCTGAAGCAGTGGGACTCGGAACTCTACTCGGTGGTAGGTGCAGCCGGCGAATTGTTCAGTATTCGTACCGCATTGTACCAGCCCGTGGAACCCGATACCATCCTGGACGATTTTATGATTTCGATGCACATTGCATTGAAGGGATACAGAATTGTTTACGAACCGGAAGCATATGCTTCTGAAAAAGCCTCTGCTGATACGGGAGAGGAGTTGAAAAGAAAGATCCGTATAGCGGCAGGGGGTATTCAGTCTACCATCCGGCTGAAAGAATTATTGCTTCCCTTTAAACGACCACTTCTCAGTTTCGAATACATCAGTCACCGGATTCTTCGCTGGGTGGTAACACCTTACCTGATGATTCTGGTGGTATTGCTGAATATATGGCTGGTGGCTGGAGGCGAAAAGAATTTAATTTATGCATTCCTGCTGCTCGGGCAACTGGCCTTTTACGGGGCTGCCCTGATGGGGTGGCTGCTGGAAAAACGACAGCTGAAAGTAAAGCTGTTTTTTATTCCCTATTATTTTTGTTTGATGAATTATGCAGTAGTTGCGGGGCTGAACCGGTTTTTATTTACGGAGCAGACCGTGCTCTGGGAGAAAGCGAAGCGAAAATAGCCGCATGGTGACCGGGGTTAGCTGATTTGTGCCTAAATTATTGTGTGAGGTTTCAATGATTATTAATAACTTTATTCTAATTATAACCCGTTGATCCAATTCTTACTGAAATGATGAAGAAGGTCTTATGCGTTGATGATGACAGTATTTCGCTGACGATCTCGAAGCTGTTACTGAAAAGAACAGGATTCGCAGAGTCGGTGGATACCGCCGTAGATGGAAGCGACGCGCTTGAATATTTCGGAGAATTATTCAACAACAGTAATGATCCCCAAAGTGATGCCCCGGAACTGATCATCCTCGATATTAATATGCCAGTCATGAACGGCTGGGAATTCCTGGAAGCCTATGTTGTCCAGTTTGCAGCCCGGCTTCCACAAACCAAAGTGGTTATTTTATCTTCCACTATCGACCCCGAAGATTTCTCGCGGGCCAAAAAATACGAAGTGGTTGCCCGCTTTGTCAGCAAGCCGCTCAGTGTGGAAAATCTGACCGAACTCAGGGAAGAGTTCGAGGCCAATAAGTTTTAGTTTTAACCCCTTGGCTACAAGAAGCATTCATCTTTCGGCAACCCCGGCTACACCTTTATAGTATACACCAATCAGCTCCCGGAGGAGATGGAATCGCTTCCGGATAATCTCATAATGAAAAAAATGCAGCTGGCTGGTTTCCGGAAACTGCTATACAAAAACTGGGCGTTTTTTCCGGAGCTGATCGTGTTTACACAACGTGGTGCATATGAGGTGGATGAAGCGCTGATCCGCCATATTCGAATACATGCCTGACTATTATTCTTACCGCCTGAACTGCTATGCAGAAAGATTGCGGTTGCGCTTACAACCAGCATTATCGCTGGCAGGAAATACCCGTTTGGGCAACCTGTTGGGTATC
>JAQTZD010000116.1 GCA_028687975.1 Sediminibacterium sp. | reverse complement strand
TGCGCGTACGGTAAGTGTTGATGATGTGCTTACTCACTAGTTTTTAAATGATGTTGACCTCGCGTTCCAGCAGGATACCAAATTTTTCCTGAACAGATTGAATGATGCGGGTAGACAGATCAAAAATTTCTGTACCTGTTGCTGTTCCGTAATTTACAAGTACAAGTGGTTGCTGGTTGTAACAGCCGGCATCGCCCGAGCGATATCCCTTCCAGCCACATTGCTCAATCAGCCAGGCAGCAGGAACCTTTACTGTTGCTGCATTTGCATAACCGGGTATGTTGCTGAATCTTTCCTGAAGTTGCATGTATTGTTCGGCTGCTATCACAGGGTTTTTAAAGAAACTTCCTGCATTGCCGATTTTTTGCGGGTCGGGCAGCTTGCTGTTGCGGATCCGTATGACTGCATCCGAAATGGTTTTGATGGAAAGGGAATCTACCTGCATGGCTTCCAGTTCTTTTTCGATGGCCCCATAGCTGGTGTGGAATACGGGTACTTTTCTCAGCCGGAACGTAACACTGAGAATGATGTATTGGTTTTTCAGGGCGCGCTTGAAAACGCTTTCCCGGTATCCGAATTCACATTCAGCGGCTCCAAAGCGAACGATTTGTTGTTCTGCAATATGATAGGCTTCCAGTTCAAAAAAAACATCTTTAATCTCCACTCCATAGGCGCCAATATTCTGCATGGGTGAAGCGCCTACTTTGCCCGGTATGAGGCTCAGGTTTTCAAGTCCTGCATAGTTCCTGTTTACGCAGTGCAATACCAGCTCATGCCAGTTTTCACCCGCCATGGCTTTTACATAATAATACTCCAGGTCTTCCCGTACCAGTTCAATGCCTTGTAATTCATTTTTTACCACCCATCCGTTGAAATCTTTGGTAAAAAGCAGGTTACTGCCTCCCCCTAAAATCAGCAGGGGAACCTGAAAGCTTTTTTTATTTTCCCGAATCAATGCGTCCAGTTCATTCGTTGAACGTACCGGTGAAAAATACTTTGCCGTTGCAGCAATCCCAAAGGTGTTGTAGGGTAGTAAGGAATGATTTTCGAATAGTTGCATCAGTATACCGGATCTGTGTTAGGAATAATGTGAACTCCTCTGTATCGCTTATTGGATTGAATGATGACGGTTTGCTGGTGGATAGCCCGCTTGCATTGGTTGATCAGGGCAGCATCCTTGGGTAATTTAATCAGGATTTCCCAGAGATACTGATTCCGGACACGGTCTACCAGTGGCTGGGATGGTCCGTTGATATACGCAGCAAATGGGTGCTTCATGCCCTGTGTCATCAGGTTGGCTGCTTCTTCCGCTATGTGTTTTTCCTTGTGTTTAAATACCACCTGGATCAGCCGGGTAAAGGGCGGATAGGCAAACTGCTTCCGGTTGGCTATTTCATATTGAAACAGTTGTTCGTATTGGTGTTCCTTTACAAATTGCAGTACGGGGTGCTGCAGATTGCTCACCTGTATCAGCACTTTGCCCTGTCCATCTTTTCTGCCGGCTCTTCCGCTTACTTGTTCCATGAGCTGGTATGCTCTTTCGTTTACCCGAAAGTCGGTGAAGTTGAGGATGCCATCAGCATCTACAATGCCCACCAGGCTTACGTTTTCGAAGTCCAGACCTTTTACCACCATCTGTGTACCCACCAGTATATCTATGCGGTGCTGCTCAAATAATTTGATCAGCATATCGTGGTCGTGTTTTCCTTTCACACTGTCGTAATCCATTCTGGCTATTTTGGCATCGGGAAACTGTTCTGCTACGAGTTCTTCAATTTTTTCCGTTCCAAAATTCTTTTGTACAAAATGATGGCTACCGCAGGCCGCGCAGGTTTGCAACACCGGATAAGATGTACCACAGTAATGACAACTCAGTTTATTGGCGGCTTTGTGATAGGTGAGGGTTACATCGCATTGATGGCAATGCGGAATCCATCCGCAGGTATCGCAGATCAGGTAGGGCGAGTAACCTCTTCTGTTCTGAAACAGGATGATTTGCTTTTTGGCATCCAGGGTCTGTTGCATCGATTCAAACAGTGCTGGAGTAAGCGGGGTTCTGTTTTTGCCGGTACCCGCTTTGCGAATATCTATCAACTCAATGGCTGGCATGGCTACGTCGCCAAACCGTTCCTTCAGTGTTACCAGCCCGTATTTGTGCAGCGAGGCATTGTAATAACTTTCTATCGAAGGTGTGGCGCTTCCCAGCAATACTTTTGCGTTGAACAGGGAGGCATAATAAATGGCGGCATCCCGGCTGTGGTAACGGGGTGCGGGTTCCTGTTGTTTATACGAAGCGTCGTGTTCTTCATCGCAGATGATCAGGCCAAGTTCCCTGAATGGAAGAAACAACGCAGACCTTGCGCCCAGTACTATTTTGGTTTCGCCGGATTTAATCTTGTTCCAGATTTCTACCCGTTCGTTGGGATTGAATTTGGAATGATAAATGGCAATATGACCGCCTAAACTTTTTTGCAGTCTCCTGATCATTTGTGCCGTAAGGGCTATCTCAGGCAGTAAATACAATACCTGTTTGTTCTGCAACAGGTATTGCTCAATCATTTGAATATACACCTGTGTTTTGCCACTCGATGTAACACCGTGCAACAGGCACACGTTTTGTTTTTCAAAAACCGAATTAATTTGCTGAAGCGCATTTACCTGGCTTTCGGAAAGGGTGAAGTCCAGGTGAATTTCCTTAGGCAGAGTGGGTAACCTGTCTGCATTTCTTTTTTCTGCTATCAGGATGCCTTTTTCGATCAGTCCCTTTAGTTGAGCTGCGCTGGCATTGGCTTTTTTCAGCAGTTCAGATTGTATTACATCTTCGCCTTTCTGTTTAAAGTGCAGGTAGGCGAGAAGGAGTTCCATTTGTTTGGGTGCCTTGCCCCAGTTATTCAGCAGTTCTTCCAGTTTTTCATCGCTGTTGTATTGCGGATGAAGCAGGATATGTGTTTCTGTTTTCTGCTTGTATTTTTCCTTCAGTTCTTCCCAGATAAAGCAAACCCCCTTCTCGATCAGTTTTTTGATGACCGGATACGTGTTGTTGATGTCCAGCAGTTGCTGCACTTCGCTGAGGCGGAGTTCTTTTTTAATTTCCAGCGCTTCCGCCACCAGGTATTCCGTGTCGGTCAGGTCGCTGAAATCGAGGCTTCTTTCTTCATTCCATTGCAGGATGCTTTCGCTGGAAAGCTTCAGGTTGGCGGGTATGGCTGCCTGCATCACTTCCCCTTCGCTGCACATATAATAATCGGCAATCCATTCCCAGAACTGCAATTGTTCGGGGTGCACCAGTGGCTCTGCATCCAGTACGTTTAAAATGGGGGCAGGGTTGAACCCCGGTGGAATGGTATCGTGGATTTTTTTAACAATGCCCGCATATTTCTTGTTCTTTCGCAGGGCTACTTCTACCCGTATGCCCGGTTGCATGGCTTCCCTGAAGGGTTCAGGAACAGCCCAGGTATAATTTTTAGGTAAGGCAAGCGGTATAATGACTTCTGCGAACAAGGAATAAGGTTTGTAATAAATGTTTTCAAAAATACATTTAAGCAACGGGATATTCATTATAACGTTGCAGCCCCTGTTCTATCATATGGAAGACCTTTTGTTTTAATGCGGGTAAATCTTCTTTGGTAAGTCCGGCCACCGGCACTTCTTCCAGGTAAACCACCCTGTTGAGCCCCGGCGTTAATTCAAAGAGGCTGCGGTGGTGCATTCTTTTCAGGGTATCGATGAACAGCAGGGGTTTAATCGGTGTCTGGGTTTCAATCGCAATGCGAAAAGCCCCATCGTAAAAATGTTTCAGGGGCTTCTTGCTGTAGTTGAATGTTCCCTCGGGGAAAATAAAAATCGAGATGCCCTTGTTGAGCACCGCTTTTAATGCCCGGATACTTCTGGCCCTGGCGGTTGCATTGCTGCGATCCACCAGTATAACGGCTGCCCTGTAAATCCATCCGAATATGGGTATATGCACCATTTCCGCCTTGCCCAATGCCCGGATGGGCTGGTGCACGCCGGTAACAATCGGCGGTATATCCATGTAGGAAATATGATTGGCTACAAAAATGTATTGTTTCTTCCGGTTGTGCGGCGCTTCATAAATTTCGCCATGCACCATGCCGATCAGCAGGTACCAGGTCCGGCCCCAGATGGTACAGAGTGTATAGATCATATTCCCGCCTTTCACCTTCCCGAATGGAAGAGACAACAGTACAAAAGGGAATATGCAAAGCATCACAGCAATAAAACTGATCAGGCAATAGATGGAGTAGCAAAACTGCAGAACTTTTATAACGTACTTCATTCAGATGTCAAGGTATAAAAAGTTCATTGCTTACCCAAAAACAAGCAGGCCGTAGTCATTGTCGTACGGCCTGCTATAGCATATCTGATTCTCCTGTTAAATTTTAATGATTGCCGCCAAAATGAGCGCGAAACTGTTTGCTGACATACTGCCGTTCCCTTTGGTGAATACCGATTCACGCGAATGATCTATCCTGCATTCCGGAATCAGGGTTAACTGATTCAGGCGCAGGTTAGCAGACAGGGTAGTTGCGTATATATTACTGCCAATGTGCAAAGGATTGATTTTACGGTCGTCGAAATAATCCTGGCGCAGGGTAAAGCCTACCCCGGGAGTCGGGTCGAAGTTCAGATAGGCTGCATGACTTAACCAACTGGATTTCTGACCATCAAAATTGCTTGTTTGGATACTGCCATCATAGGCCGCAGACCATTTACTGCTTAGGGTAGCAGTAGCAACCAGGTTGTATTGGGTTATGCCCCCTCCGGATTGAAAATTCAAATAGGCTTTGATCCGGTCGTTTCTATTGGCAATACTGAACTGTGCCAGCATGTATTTGGTAGAAGACAGGGTGCCAGTATTGTCTGAAGGATCTGCAATACCCACCATCAGTGCTGCTTTTTTGCCCAGGGCGAGGTCGGCTTTAAGGCCTGTATGAAAAAAAGGGCCAAAGGAAAAACCATAAGACATACTGTAGTTGCGGTTGCCTGTAGCATCCACCACTTCATAGCCAATATGGGTGGCCCATTTGCCGGCAGTGAATTTCAGTTTATCTGAAACAGCATAGCTGATAAAAAGTTGCTTGATGCTGGCCAGAGAACCGGCATCATTATAGGAGAAATCCTGCGCCCTTTTCCCAAAGCCAAGGTCGGCAGTTGCGCTCAGCCTGCCAGAACTGTAATCGGCCCTCACCGATACCATTCCCAGTTCAAAAGAATTCTGTGAATTGGTAAAACTGGTAAAATTGTTTGTTTGCGTTGCTGCATCGGCAAAACTATACCGGTAATAAGTATCTGCGTGTCCGGAAAAAATGGTTGAAGCTTTTTTGCTGGAGTCTGTTTGTGCCATTACCCAAAATACCGACAGGGCACAGGTGGATGTGGTGGCAATTTTCTTTAACATTGTAGTGGTTTTATGATTAATAAGGGTACAGCCTTTCAACCTGATCAGAGGTTGATGCATGGGCTGTACCTTTTTTTATGACAACAAGTGTACCCTTAAGCCAGTTGAGGAGTGCGGCCGTATTTTTCGTTGTGTTGAGACGCATCCAGGCCAATCGCTTCTTCTTCGGAGCTTACCCGCAGCGGAAGGATCATGTCGATGAATTTGAAAATGCCGAGCGATACTACAAAGCTGTAGCTGACTACAATCAGAAGGGCTTTTATCTGTATAAAAAGAAATGCTGCATTGCCATAGAACAATCCGTCTGCGCCTGCGCTATTGACCGTTTTGGTAGCAAAGAAGCCGGTCATCAGCATGCCTGCAATACCACCTACGCCGTGACAGGGAAATACATCCAGTGCATCATCGAGGGTAGACTTGCTTTTATAGTATACCGCCATATTAGAGATGATGGCTGCAAAAAATCCGATGAAAATACTTTGAGGTACAGCCACAAATCCTGCTGCAGGAGTGATGGCAACAAGTCCTACCACTGCACCGATGCAGAAACCCAGTACGGAAGGTTTTTTACCCCGGATAACATCAAAGAACATCCATGACAAACCAGCCGCCGCCGCCGCTGTGTTGGTAGTGGCAAATGCAGACACTGCAAGTGTGTTGGCGCCCAATGCTGAGCCGGCATTGAATCCGAACCAGCCAAACCAGAGCAGTCCGGTTCCAATGAGTACATAGGGAATATTGGCCGGTGGAATTTCACGCTGCTCCAGGTGCGTTTGTCTGCGTTTCAATACAATGGCCCCGGCCAGCGCAGCACATCCCGCGGAAATATGTACTACAGTACCACCGGCAAAATCCAGTGCACCCATTTTAAACAGAAAACCTTCCGGATGCCAGGTCCAGTGTGCTATTGGCGCATATACGAGCAGGCTGAATAATACAATGAAAAGGGTATAGGCCCTAAAGCGGATTCTTTCGGCTACTGCTCCCACCACCAAACCGGGTGTAATGATGGCAAACATGAGCTGAAAAAGGGCAAAGAGCATCAACGGAATAGAGGGCGCCAGGCTCCAGGGGGCTCCGGAGTATACCCCTTTAAAAAACAGGTGTGTAAGGGGATTGCCTATAAAGCCCCCGATGCTGGTGCCGAAGCAGAGGCTGTAGCCTACCACAACCCAAAGAATGCTTACAATTCCGGCAGCAACCACACTTTTAATCATGGTAGAGATTACATTTTTGCGGTGTACCATACCACCATAAAAAAATGCCAGCCCGGGTGTCATTAAAAATACCAGTGCCGTAGCTACAATGATCCAGGAAATATCGGCGGCACTGTAGCTGCTTTGATCAGTAGCAGGCTGGGAGGTGGGAACAAAAATGGCTGCGATGGCAATCAGCATGAGCACAATAAAAGGTGCTAA
>JAQTZD010000115.1 GCA_028687975.1 Sediminibacterium sp. | reverse complement strand
ATAATTCCAATACAGGTTATATTTTTGATTTTTTCTTGAAGGATCATTTGGGAAATATTAGAATGACAATAACGGATGATGTAAGTGCAACAACACCAGTTGTTGATGCGACTAGTTATTATCCCTTCGGTCTTACCATGGCGGGGATAAGTAGTAAGGGGGCTGGGAAACTCGAAAACCTTTATAAATACAATGGTAAAGAGTTGCAGAGCAAGGAGTTTAGTGATGGTAGTGGATTGGAGTTGTATGATTATGGAGCAAGGATGTATGATGGGCAGATTGGTAGATGGGGGAGTATAGATCCGAAATCTGAACTAACCCGTCGATGGTCACCTTATGCATATGCATTGGATAATCCAATTCGTTTCATTGACCCTGATGGAATGTCTGCTATTAACCCCGGAGATAAGTTTAAAACACCAGTTGCTGCTGCTAGGGATTTTGGCAAATTGTATAATGATAATTCCATTAGAGAGAACCAGGAATATGGCTCTACCATTTATAAAGGAACTGATGCAAATGGTAAAACTTACTATAGCTATTCTGTTCCTAATACAGGTGGTGCAGCTTCAGTTGAAGTAAGTAAAGCGCCAGAAGGAACTGAGCCAGTTGCAGATGTCCATTCGCATGGGGCTTTTACAGGCGTGGAATTTAGTGACAATAATTTTTCGACACTTGACAAAATCAGTAATACAAAAGCAGGTACTACAGGATATTTGACAACGCCTGATGGCTCATTGAAAAAGTATGACCCTAAAACCGGTAAGGAAAGTGTAGTAAAACCTACAGATTTACCAAGTGATCCCAAAGATCCGGGAAGAAAGAATAGTAATAGCCCCTATGTTCGACCGGGGAATGAGCCAAAGAATGAGCCAAAGCCCGAAAATAAAAAACTATATCCTCTTGCAATACCAACTCTGCCAAAAGAAGAGGTGAAAAAGCCATCATGATATGAGACAGATATTAACTATAGTATTTTTTCTTACAGTCACAGCCTTGTATTTAGCATGTACAGGAAATCCTAATGTAGGCAATAGCAGAAATTTGACTGCTACAAAAGATATATTTCCTGTCCCGATCGATTCTGGAATTTTGTATTTCCCGGCAGCTAAATTTGTATCCGACTCAACAAATCGGCTTGATAGTTTTACAAACACATGGTATTCAAAAATGTTATTTGGATTGCATGAGCCAATACTGTTTGATGTTCAAGACTCCGCGGATGTTTTTAGATTTACGTGGCTAAGAACTTTTCATAAACCAATCGCCATCAGGCTTACAAAAACAAAAGGAGATGCGATATTAACACTTAAAATTGCAGATGGGGCAAGCGGCTATAATGCTGGCAAATTGCTTACAGATACCTCATTTTATATCTCCGATAGTGAATGGGGAAAATTTACAATAAAAATATCTGATATTCATTTTTGGGAAATGCAATCAGTTAAAAATGATAATGGCAAAGACGGTTCTGAATGGATATTGGAAGGAAAAAGTGAGGGAAAATATCATTTTGTAAGTCGATGGACTCCAGGGGGGACGCGTTATAAAGAATTTAAAGATTGTTGCGATTATTTAATCCAACTTGCTAATTTAAACTTAAATGATAGAGAAAGGTACTAATTGAATGTCTGAAAAAACAAACAAAAGAGCCCCGATAAATTAGACTGCCCCCAAAAAGTTAGACACTTAATGGGGGCATTTTTTATGATTCGTTGTTGTCCGCTGTATCGTCTTCTTCAGAAAATCCACCTTCTTCCGCTGATTCACCGTATTCCGGAGCCTCTTCAAAATTGATTTCATCCGGAATACCTTCTTCCGCAATTTCCGCTTCGCGGTTTTCATTCCACTCCACTATAAAATTGTTCATTCCCTGGCCTACCAACAGCTTCATGTAGCGCTGCTGAGACAGCTCCAGCAGGGAAAGGAAAAAGAACAGGGCATGGATGCGGTCTTCGCACTGTTCAAATATTTTCTCGAACGGCACTGTTTTTTCCTTCGCCACAAAGTCGAGCATATAATCCCGGCTTCCTTCCATGGTATAGTTGTACCGAACTACGGTGTGCACCGGCTTGTTCTGCCGATCGTGGACCCGCTGCATTACTTTTTCGAAAGCCTTCATCAGCTTGAACAAAGTAATGTTCTGTATTTCGGTTCCTTCCGAAGCTTCCTCCCCGATTTCTGCGATTTCTTTCTGGAGGTTGCCCCGCTTCACCATCAGCATACGCATGGCTTCCATTTCGGCCATCTGTACCGCAGCTTCCTTAAATTTTTTGTACTCCAGGATTTTATCGATCAGTTCCTGCCTTGGATCTATTTCGTTGCCGGAGGCATCCACTTCCTTACGCGGCAGCAACAACCTGGCCTTGATCCGCATCAGGGTAGAAACAAAAAGGATGAACTCACTGCTGAGTTCAATATTCAGCTTTTCCGAACTATGAATAAAATCCAGAAAATCGTTGATGATTTTGGTGATTGGAATATTGTAAATATCCAGCTCGTCCCTTTCAATAAAGAACAGCAAAAGGTCGAATGGTCCCTCAAACTGCTCCAGTTTAATCTGATAGTTAACTGTACTCACTGCACTGCTCGTTGATTGTTACAAAGAAACAGAAACAGGCTCTAAAAAAGCCTGTTTCGGAAAATAGTTATCCACGCAGGGCCTGACCGGCGCCTGGATCGGGGTACCTGTTATTTTTTCAGCGCATCCCTGATTTCCATCAGCAGGGCATCCGTACTGGATGGTCCTTGGGGCTCTGGAGCCGGTTCTTCCGCCTTTTTAAGCTTGTTGATGGCTTTGATGACCAGGAAAACGGCAAAGGCCACAATAATGAAATCGATCAGGTTGGTTACAAATGTGCCGTATTTCACAGATACTTCGGTTATTTCCGGAGTTACTACCGCTCCCGAAGCATCTTTTACAGCAGCAACCGCTTCCTGCAAAACCAGTTTTTTATCGTTAAAATCCACTCCACCGGTGAGCATCCCTACCAATGGCATCACCATGCCGTCTACAAAAGAGGAAACAATTTTTCCGAAGGATACCCCCATTACAAAAGCTACGGCAGTATCTACCAGGTTTCCCCGCACGGCAAAGGCCTTGAATTCTTTCAACATTCCCATATTACAATTTTTGGTGAAAAATAAACTTATTTCTTTAAACCGGGGTAGCGCATGTTCAGGCTCGTTAATACTCCGTGCAGCTGCGCAGCAACCAGGTATTCCTTGTACCAGTTCTGATCGGATGGTACAATGGTCCAGGGCTGAAGATTGCATTTGTTGAAACAGTCGGTATAGGCTTTCATATAATCTTTCCAAAGCTTCGCCTCTTCAAAGTCCTTCTCATTGTATTTCCATTGCTTGCCCGGCATTTTGATCCGTTCTTCCAGCCGCAACCGCTGCTCTTCCGGAGATACATGCAGGTAAAATTTCAGTATCCGGGTATTGTTGTGTTTCACCAGCAGGTCTTCAAAATCATTAATGGCTTTCATTCTTGCCAATGCCTGCTTATCATCGCACCATTTGTGTACGCGCGTTACCACAATATCTTCGTAATGCGACCGGTTGAACAACTGAATCATTCCCCGGGGAGGCGTATGCTGATGGATTCTCCACAAAAAATCGTGCGAACTCTCCTCGGGGGTAGGCACTTTAAATGATTCCACCTGTACACCCTGCGGATTCAGCTTCCCAAATACATTTCTGATCAGGCCGTCTTTGCCACTGGCATCCATTCCCTGTATTACTATCAGCACTGCATGTTTGGCCTCTGCAAACAGGAGATTCTGCAACTCTCCCAGTTCCTCCAGCAACACGGCTGTTTTGGCCCTGGTCTTTTCTTTGTTCCATCCTCTTGGGGCTCTGGTACTGATTTTATTCAGGTTAACAACAGGCATGGCAGCGGGTTTACCTAAAAGTATTCATTTACCCGCTTAAAAAAACGCATCTTTGGAGAAATATTTCCTGTGGGTGGCAAATTCGTGAACTGGCTTATTTTCCTAAGCCTTTGTTTGATCTGGGGCAGTTCTTTTATTCTGATGAAGAGTGGAATGGAAACCCTTAGTCCGTATCAGGTTGCTTCGATCAGACTGATCAGCTCCGGTGTTGTATTGCTGCCCTTTGCACTGAAAGCCTTCCAACGCATTCCTGCTTCCAAAAGAATGCCGGTGATTCTGTCCGGATTGCTCGGCAGTTTTTTTCCTGCCTACCTGTTTTGCATTGCCGAAACCAAAATCGACAGTGCGCTGGCCGGTATTCTCAACGCCCTCACTCCGCTGTTTGTTATCATAACAGGTATTGCATTTTTTCAGCTCAGGATCAACATGCAACAGTTGTTGGGTATGCTCATTGGATTTATCGGACTTTGCCTGCTGGTGGCTGCGGGAAGCAATATCAGCCTGGCTTATTTTGGTTACGCCCTGTTGGTATTACTGGCTACGTTGTTTTACGGAATTAATGTGAATGTGGTGGGCAGATACCTGCACGGAGTGGGTTCCCTGGAAATTGCTTCCATGGCTTTTGTGTTCCTGATCATTCCCTGTTTGTTGATTCTCTATTTCACCGGATATTTTCACCTGCCACTGGGCAACCCTGCATATATCCGTTCCACCCTCGCCTCTTCTGTGCTGGGTATTTTTGGAACAGCAGTAGCCTCTACCCTTTTTTACATGCTGGTAAAACGTGCTGGTACCCTGTTTGCTTCTACCGTAACTTATGGAATACCCTTTGTAGCTATAGGTTGGGGCATATGGCATGGAGAACAGGTAAATGTTCAGCAGGTTTTATGCCTTACCGTAATACTGGGCGGGGTGTATATGGTGAATAAGAAATAATTAAACCGACATCATTTCCTTTTCCTTGGCAGCCAGGTGTTTGTCTACCAGCAGAATGAATTTATCGGTTACATCCTGAATCTCTTTCTCTGCATCTTTGGCTGCATCTTCGCTCAGGCCGTCTTTTTGGAGTTTTTTCACCTGTTCAATGGCGTCTCTTCTGATATTCCTGATGGCCACTTTAGACTGTTCTCCTTCACCGCTTGCTTTTTTTACCAGCTCTCTTCTGCGTTCTTCGGTGAGTGGTGGCATGAACAAACGAATCTGAACACCATCGTTCTGCGGCGTAACGCCTATATTGGCTGCCATGATAGAACGTTCAATGGCCTGCACCATATTTTTCTCCCAGGGCTGAATGCTGATGGTTCTTGCATCCAGTACAGTGATGTTGGCTACCTGACTGATGGGGGTGGGTGCTCCGTAATATTCAACAGTTAATCCTTCCAGCATGGATGGGCTTGCTTTTCCTGCACGGATTTTCACCAATTCAGCTTCCAGGTGCTGAATCCCTTTCTGCATACTGTCTTTAGTGTCTTCTAATATCAAATTCAAATCTTCGGTCATATTACCCTATTAAAGTGCCGCTAAATTAGTAAATCATTTGAAAATTCGGTCACAAACAAAATTGCAGCAGCCGGGAGTACCGGAGGATTCCTTAATCGTGATCCGCCGCTTTAGCCTGGCTGGAACGGTAGGCTTTGAACTGGTAAAAACCTTTCTGCAGCATATTGAATCGCTCTTCATCCAGGCGCTCGCCTTTAATTACTTTGAAGGATTGCATTTTGGGGCGGTTCATTTTCAGCAGGGAAACCACTGCAAAAAAAGCCACTATCTGTAAAAAGATCACTTTAGTGGTGCCCATCGGAAGACTTAAATAAGACAATACCAGAAAAACAATGGAGGCGAAGGAAATAGCAATGGTCACCTGCATATGGCTGAGTCCCTTGTCCAGCAACAGGTGGTGCACATGATTCCGGTCGGGCGAAAAAGGAGAACGGCCGTGGAGGATCCGGATGGCAAAGACCCGAAGGGTATCCATCAACGGAATCAGCAATACCCCAAAGCCCATGGCCGGAGAAGCCAGTACCGGCAGTATACCCGTATTTTCTGCAGTATTGATGAAATGGATCACCAGAATGGCGTTTACCACGCCAATGAGCATTGCACCGGTATCTCCCATAAAAATCCGGGCCGGGGAATAATTATATATCAGGAATGCCGCCAGGGATGCGGAAAAAGTAAAGCCGAACAAGGCATAATAATGGTCTCCGCTCATCAGGGCAAAAAATGCAAAGAAGGAGGCTGTTACAATACCCACACTTCCCGCCAGTCCGTCGATGCCGTCGATCAGGTTAAACGCGTTTACAATTACGGTAATGGTAAAAAAGGAAAGACAAACACCCATGGTGTGATCTATCTGCCCGATTCCAAGAAATCCATGCATATCGGTGATCACCAGGTTCGCTTTAAAAATAAGAATGGCAGCTACGGCCATTTGCCCCAGCAATTTCTTGAAAGGCGTGAGAATAAGGATATCATCTTTGATGCCAAAGAAAAATATCACCAGAAAAGAAGTAAGGTAAAACTGGAATGTATTGGTTGCCTCCGGGTCTTTCAGGTTCACCATCAGCAACAACCCTACTGTGAAGCCGGCAAAAATGCCGAGCCCCCCGAGTGATGGAATCGGATTGGCATGAATTTTACGCGCTTCCGGCAGGTCAAACAGTTTCTTCATATTAGAAACCTGAATGATAACCGGGATGGCATAAAAAGTGATCGTAAATGCTATAATAGCCCCAAGTAGAATGTTCTCCATTCGTGCGTTTTAGAATACCTGGTCTTTATAGGAAATGGGACTGTAAAAGGATCGGGGGGCTGCAAAATAGGTTTTTTTATTGAAATGCAAGTCCGAACTGTGTTACCTTAATTTTAAGTGACAATGCAACCTTAAGTTTCCTCTGTTTTCTGCGCTTTTGCTTTTATCTTCGCAGCACATTTTAGAAATCACCCGAATTATGGCAAGCATTACCGATCTGAAAA
>JAQTZD010000114.1 GCA_028687975.1 Sediminibacterium sp. | reverse complement strand
CTGAAGGCAACCTGGTTCAGGTACTTGTCTACTTCCTCTTTGGTCATACCCACCCCACGATCTTCGATGGTGATGGTTTTTTCTTTGGCATTGAGGGTAACATCTATTCGAAGGTCTCCCAGTTCACCTTTGGCCTCGCCAAGGGAAGAGAGGGTTTTGATTTTTTGGGTGGCATCTGTAGCATTGCTCACCAATTCACGGAGGAAAATTTCGTGGTCACTGTAAAGGAACTTCTTGATAATCGGGAAAATGTTTTCCGTCTGTACACGGATCTGTCCTTTTTGCATATGCAATTAATTTTTCCATTGGTAGTCAAAGAGAGTACCAGTTTTGCATTTGCTGCCATGATGACAAATCAGCCCCCTTTCGGGATATTTTTTCCGTTTTTTTTGACAGGAGAAATGGCAGGAAGGTTATTTTTTCGGCAGGGCGGGGATGTAAAAATTCACACCCCGGGGACCATTCATTCCAAAATGAACATCATCGGTGGAGGTGTAACCATTCATGATAGCCCAGCCCCGGTTGATTTCCTTGTATCCCTTTTTTACCAGTTCATCTATGATTTGGCTTTTAACAGCTTCCATTTCGGCATCCAATACCCCAAAATGAACAAAACGGATGCCGATGGAACGATCCGGATACTGGCTCACGAATTCATTTATTTCCGACTGAGAGAATTTGCGGGAAAAAGAGCCGGCAGATTCCACTTCATTGGCCGCAGCTGCGGGAGCCGGTTTGGGTGGAGCATAATTGGATGTTGCCGGAGCAGGTGAAGCAGCCGGCTGATTGGAAGCTGCTTTGAATGTTCTGCTATTATAGGGTGTTTGATATACTACAGGAGGCGGTTCACCGGAAGCCTTGCTCACCGGCGGCGGAGCAGCGACTCCTTTGGTTCTGGGCTGAATCTGGTCGGCAGGATTTTTGATCCGGTAATTATTTTGTGCCGGTTGGTAATTGGGTTTGGAGGCTTCCAGTGCTGCTCTTGTATTATCGGGAGATTGTTCCTTCTGTTGCCGAAGCTCCTGTTGTTGATGAAGTCCCTGCTGCTGCAGATTACCCTGATTGGCTGCAGAAGCCGCGGCTTGTAAAGTATTGGACAGGCTATCCGAAACCACAGCTGCCGGTTGGGCAATGCTGGTGCTGGTTGGTTCTGTCTGGGTGTTGGAATTGGAATTGGAACTGGAACTGGAAGTGGTTGTGGCAACTACAGGTGCATCAGCAGACAACCCATTCAGCCAATCCTGCACTGCATCGGTACGGGTAGCTTCGTATGCCACTACAATCAGTAACAGCACAATAGCGGAACCAAATATCCAATTGACCAGCTTCATAGGAAAATAGTTGAACCTGTACGTTCCGGATTGGTCTTTACAGGGGATCTCCTTAGCAATTTACGTATTCTGCAGCAGTTTTCCACCCTTTGCCTGTTAAAGTAGTATCAGGGGTACAGATTGGAAAATAATATGACCAGGACCAACCAGACCCGAACTCATTCCTGCATCCTGTTTTTTAAATCCATCTGACTATGAAGAATTCTGGCAACTTCTATAGGTTTGCCTGTGACCTTCCGATAAAAAACAATGTGCATACCTACCCTGAATCCGAATAGATCTGGGCGCACCTGAGCATAACTTTTCCCTTTTATTTTTTCATCTGCCAATTCCTGGCATGCCTGTATTATGGTGTAGTAATAGCTGTCTGCCTGCGCTTCGGACCAGGTTTCGAATGTGTACATCCAAATTTCCGATAAATCTTCAACTGCTTTATTGGTCAGAATATAATCAGCCATTTTTATGCTTTGCAGCTTTTAGTTTTCCCAAATGTTTTTTAGCATCAAAGTTCTTAGCCAATCCACTCTCAAAGCCTTCTTCAATAGATCCTTTTAATGCAATGACTCTGGCCTCCTCCTCTTCTAATAACCGAAGCCCGGCCCGGATTACTTCACTTGCATTCTTGAATCTGCCGCTAGCTACTTTATTATCTACAAAATCTTCAAAATGATTACCAAGTGAGATAGAAGTATTTCGTCCCATGACTTTTAAATTTCTATAAAGTTACCAAAAATTGGTAACATTGGAACTGGTTCTACTCCGGAGAATCCGCAACTGTTTTGTGAGCCACCCGCAATCTGCTACAAGCAACGGGGGCCGCGCATGAGCATATCCGAAGTATCCCTGATGACCAGCTGTTTCTGCGAACCGAACACAGTATATATCCCCCGGATGCGGCCATTGCCCCCGGGTGTTTTTGCAGTGGCAAAACGGGCATAGCCGCTGGTGCGCAAATACAGGGAGCCTCCACTGCAAAACCGAACCTTATGACTTACGGTTACTTTATTCACAGCATCTGCATAAGGCCTGCCGGTATCGGAAGCCGCCAACTCAGCGGAATCCAGTTCTATCAGCCGGCTGTGTACCTGCTGATCCAATTCGTTGTACCGAAGTTTCAATGGTGCAGGAAGCGGTTCAATACTGCCTGCAACAATATATTTTGAAAACAACGGGGCTGGAACCGGAAGCAGTTCCGGATAAGCAGGGTCCGTAAAATCTGCAGCTCCGCCCAATTGCAACATGCCTCCGTACTCTCCCATCCACAATCCGTTCAGCCGAACAAAAATCCGCAGCCCCAACGGATAGTCTGCGGCAAGACCAAAGCCGTCCATCCGGATGCTGATACCAGCCGTGCTGTCTTGTATCACAATGGTCTTGTAAAAATTATCACTTGCATCGTTGGCCGTAACAATGCCCGTGATTACCTGGTCATCCGTCATTTTTTCCGCATTGCCGGGAATATGCGATAGTCGTAAACGAGCTATTGTTGTGGTTGCCTGCAAATCTGTTCCTGTGTACCCGGGTGGCTGATCAAACTTTGCCGTACAGGCAGCACAGCAGGTAAGCAACCCGTACAATGTCCACCTGAGTGGCTGGAATAAGTGTATTAGAGTCATGGATGAATTTTACAGTTTGTACCGGAGCATCAACAGGAAGTTACTACCGGCAGCATAGTAATATTTTGAAGGAAACTTTTCCGCATTGGCATTGGCAAGATCAAACCGCAATTGTTCATATCCTCCGCTGATAAAGGACCGGTTCAGGAGATTGCCGATGCTCAAAAAAAATTGCAGGTAACGGGTTTTACCCTTGTGGCTTCCGCAGACCATGACCGACCAGAACGCCGTTAGTTCCGCCACAAAAACATCCGGCAGATTTTCGGGCCGGGTGATGTACAAAGAATGGCTGTTTTGTGGAAGGGAACGCAATGCATCGTAGGTTCTTCGGATGGGATTGAAAGGAACCCAGTAAGCCGCGAGATAATTACCGGTAATACTCAGTGAAAGCCGCTCCGACAACTGCAGGGTACAACCCGCACTGAAAGCCTGCTGGGGCGTACCGGGAACAGGGAACTGCTTCCAGTACACCAATCCCTGTTCTGTTGTGCTTTCTTCGTTATCGATGGATATCCTGTAAAAAGGCCGGCTGGTATACCGGTATCTGCCAACAGCCAGGGCCAGGTTGATGCGCATGCGCAACGACAGGGAAAATTCCGCAGCAGCTTCTATTCCGATATGCAACTGATCAATATTCCACAATGCATAATTCACGAGGTTACGGTAGCCATCGTGGTAAAAACTCATCCTGTTCATTCCGTTTTTGATGGAAGCCAGATATGCAGTGGAACGAAATTTTAACAGGGGCGCATGCAGAATATATCCCAACTCCATGCCGGTGATGCGTTCCATTTGTATTTCCTGAACCCGGCTGTCTCTGGTTTGCGGAGACAGGTAGTAATCGTCTGTAAAAGGTGGACGCAGCTTTGTTCCAAGATGCAGAAAAAGATATTTTCTTCCGTTGATCTTATACGTTATTCCGGCCTTCGCAGACCAAGCACTGAAACGGTCTGTGGTGGACCGGCCAAAGGAGTTGAGGGGAAAAATGCCATTGCGCATATAGCCTGTTCTGAACTGCGCAGACTCCGACAATTCAACTGCACCAAAAACATCCACCCTGTTGGCGACATAGGCCAGCTGCAACATGGCAGCATATTGGAAAAAATCCATCGAATAATCATAGCCATACCTGCTGCCGGTTGTAAGTATCCGGTTGGGCCGATTCAGGTCGTTCTGCAATGAGGCCGCATTGATCAGCTGGTCTTCTGCAAACTGATTCCAGTCTACAAAAAAATCACCTCCAAGCAAATCCTTTACTCTTTTAAAAAAATGTACCCGCTGCCACTGAACAGTTGCACCAGCATGTACGGAAAGCCTACTGGTGAGAGGTTGATTCAGTCTGCTGCAAAGCACCAGTGTTTTATTCTGCTGTACCCATTCCTGCAAAATATAATGAGACCGGAGTCCCGCTGTTAGTTTACCTGCTATCCCGTCTGCATCCTGAACCACCTCCCGGCTGTTTCGATTCACTTCGTACAACCTGTTCCAATTGATCTGCAACTGCATAGGATCGGCTGCATACCATGCCCGAACATCGCTTTGCAAAAGGCTGTCTTGTTGAAAACCGGGCCAGTAGCGATAATAATCCGGACGCGGATCTGCAGCCTTGTACCAGTCCAGGCCAGACACAGCGCTTTCACCTGTACTGAAGGCCAGTGTGGTGGATATCGTTGTGGCATCGATGGCCGTAAACACATGAGACAACAACAGGCGTGGCATATGCAGTTGCTGCGTATTGGCATTTCTTTTCTGGCCGTTCTGGTAGCCCCATCCCGAATTATAGTGTGTTGAACCGGATAAGGCCACCGCTTCTTTGGTTACTGCAACTGCTCTGCTGCTATACAGCATTGCTCCCAGCAGGGTGATGGAAAAAAGATGTTCTCCGATTTTTTTATCGACCGATAAAAAATAAGCTGGCGCATGCACGAATGTACCGGGTGCCTGCAGATCGGTACCGGTTCTGTAACTGATGGAATATGCATAAGCCCATCCGCCTGCATGCATGGGAACTACTTTGGTGAAAGCAAGCCGGTATCGATACGATCTGTTGGAAACCGCAGTAGTTACCGTGGTTTGAGGTCGCAGTTGGGAGGCGCGCAAATCGAAGTTGCTGAGACTTCCCGGACCGCCGAACCCATATTCATTTTGTTGCCAGCCAATGCTGTTCACATTGTTGTTCATCACTTCGTTCAGTCCTCCCCAACTACTCCAGGGCGCAAGACCATTGTACAACTGATTCACCGGCGCGCCATTGAGCTGCACCTGGAACCAATGCGGGTCCAGTCCTTTGATGCGAAACCTTCTTACACTAAAATGAAAGGATGCCGTTGAAGCAAACAGGTCTTTACCCGAATGCAATACCGATGGAACCAGCTGCCTGGCGGTATTGCCCTCTTCGCTTCCACCGGCTGATTCTGTAATATCCGTTTCTGTAGTTGATTCCAGCAACTGCCGCAGTATGGCGCTGTCTGCAAACTGGTTCTTCTCCTTTCGTTGCGGTGCAGGAGATTGCGCGGACAGCATCCGCATACAACACAGGCAGCAACAGAGTACCCATAAAAATTGGTGCATAAAAATCTGGTATGCGGGCCACAAACAACACGAATATATGGGCTGCCCCGGCTGATTCAATCAGCCAAAAACTGTTTGCGGATAGTTCATTCAAAATTCCGTGAAACCCGCGCAGATTAATGCGGCAAACACCTGCTCAAACGTATTCTGTCAGATTACTTTCGCATAAAAAAATGCGTAACTGTTTAATACTATCTGCCTTCGTTCTTTTTTGCGTTCCGCAATGGGAGCAACAACAAGTGGTGGTGGCTTTTTATAACCTCGAAAATCTCTACGACACAGTGAACAATCCGATGGTGAATGATGATGAATTTACCCCCGAAGGAGCCAAAAAATACCATGGAGAGATTTATCACAACAAACTCTTCCGGCTGGCGACCGTATTAAAAGATATCGGGAAAACCCATTCCCGGCATGGAGCTGCGCTGATTGGCGTAGCTGAAATTGAAAACGATACTGTACTCTATGATTTAACCAGGCATTTTTTACTGCGTGCCCATCGCCTGAAATTCATTCATTATGATTCCAGGGATGCCCGCGGAGTAGATGTGGCTTTATTTTATCGTCCGGATCTGTTTGTTCCGGTGGATGCCCGCCCCCTGCTGGTGGTTTTGCCCGGCGGAAGCAAGGAAGCTGTTGCTACCAGAGACATCCTGTATGTGAAAGGATACCTTGCCGGGGAACTCTTCCATATTTATGTGAACCACTGGCCCAGCAGAAGAGGGGGTGAAGTCCGGAGCGCCCCGGCCCGGACTGCAGCGGCAGCAGTTGCCCGGCTTCATATGGACTCCATTCTCAGGACTGCGCCTTCCGCCAGGATCATCCTGATGGGCGACCTGAACGACAATCCCACCGATCCAAGCATTACCCAAACGCTGAGGGCTTCCGGCTCGGAACAGGCCCCCGCATACAAACAGCTCTTTAATCCCTGGGTGAAACACTATTTGCAGGGCCTGGGCACCCTGGCCAACCGGGATATATGGGGGCTCTTCGACCAGATCCTGGTTTCACGATCCCTGACCGATTCCGGTTCAGCCGGCCTGCGGCTCAGTGGATCTTATATTTATTTCCGGCAGTTTATGGCGGAACCCTCCGGTCCGTTCAAGGGTTATCCCATGCGTACCTGGAACGGGAACAGCTACCGGGGAGGGTACAGCGATCATTTTCCTACCTATATTGTGTTGTCTAAGCCTGCGAAGACAGATTTACAGCGCCCGGAACCCAACTAATTTGGATTAGAAATACAGATTACATACCTTTGCAGCCCCAAATCTGTATTTGGCAGATTTTCCTGCTTGCAGGAATCCACTGGGAAAAAACCAATTTTTAACCAAAAAAATTCAAGTAATGAACAATTACGAATTGATGGTGATCTTCACTCCGGTTCTTTCTGAAGAAGACTTC
>JAQTZD010000031.1 GCA_028687975.1 Sediminibacterium sp. | reverse complement strand
ATCCGGGAAAAGATTCATATTCCGGTGTTCCCGATGATTCGTCCGCGCGGCGGAGATTATTTTCATTCAGCAGATGAAATAGATATCATCAGAAGAGATATACTGCTCTGCAAAGAGCTGGGTTTTGAAGGAGTGGTATTTGGTTTACTGAACCAGGATGGCACCATAGACCGGGAAAACACGGCCAGACTGGTGGAAGCGGCCTACCCGATGGAAGTTACTTTTCACCGGGCTTTCGATCGTTGCTCCCAGCCATTGGAAGCGCTGGAAACCATTATTGCCTGTGGATGTAACCGTATTCTTACCAGTGGGCAGGAACCCAAAGTAACCGATGGACTTGGTCTGGTAAAACAATTGGTGGATCAGGCAGACGGCAGGATCATCATCATGCCTGGCAGCGGGCTCAACAGTTCCAATGTAGCGGATATTATTGCACAAACAGGAGTCACTGAAGTACATACTTCCGCCCGAATCCGCTTAGCTTCAGCTACACAGTTTCGCAATCCGAAGATGCCGGAAGATTTTGATAACGATTTTGTGGATGCAGCAGAAATAAAGGCTATTCTCCAAATCATTGCTTCATAGCTATTACCTGCATTTGTACTTTAATACAGCAACCGTACTTTAATGGTCTGTTTAATATCCTTCAGTAGTTCTACTGCCTGCTTAGACAGTTTCTTATCTACATCCAGTACCACATAACCGATCTGGCTGTTGGTAGACAGGTATTGTCCGAGGATATTGATGTTGTTCTTAGATAAAGCCGTGTTGATGGCACTCATTACACCCGGTACGTTCTGGTGAATGTGCAGAATCCGGTGTGCCCCCTCAATGGGTGGTAATCCAATGGCCGGTACGGTATGTGATCCGTTGGTAATGCCTCTTTCGAGGTATTGGAACAGTTTAATGCTTACATCTTCTCCAATGTTTTGCTGCGCTTCTTCGGTGGAACCGCCGATATGCGGAGTCAACAATACATTCTTCAATCCCTGCAACGGTGTTTCAAAATGATCTCCGTTTTTCTCGGGTTCCAATGGATATACATCGATGGCTGCACCACTAAGGCGGCCTTCTGTAAGGGCTGCTGCCAGTGCTTTGAGGTCTACCACTTCTCCCCTTGCGTAGTTGATCAGAATGGAACCGTTTTTCATGCTCTTGATCATTGCCTTGTTGATCAGGTTTTTGGTCAGTGCAGTTTCCGGTACATGCAGCGAAACAATATCTGCCTGAGACAGTACCTCTTTCATGTTCTTGGCTGAACGGGCATTGCCCAGGGGCAGTTTGGTTTCGGTATCAAAAAACAGCACTTTCATACCAATGGACTCCGCCAGCACACTCACTTGTGAGCCAATGTTTCCATAGCCGATAATGCCCAAGGTTTTCCCCCTTAATTCATAAGAACCCTTGGCTTCTTTCATCCAGATGCCCTGGTGAGCTGCATTGTTTTTATCGATGATTTTACGAATCAGCATGATGCTGGCGCCAATGACCAGTTCTGCCACACTTCTGGTATTGCTGTAAGGAGCATTAAATACCACCACACCCGCATTAGTGGCTGCTTTGAGATCCACCTGGTTTACACCTATGCAGAAACAACCGATTGCCTGCAGTTTTGGAGCAGCGCTCAGTACTTTTTGCGTAATCATGGTTTTGGATCTGATGCCAATCAGGTGTACATCCTTCACGGCTTTGATCAGTTCTTCCTCACTCAGCGCCCCGCTAAGCTTTCGGATATTGACATAACCATTTTGTTTAAACTGTTGTACTGCGCGGTCGCTGATATTTTCCAGAAAAAGAATGTTGATTCGTTCTTTCGGATAGCTGGTGATTTCCTTGATGCTCATATGCGCAAATTTAACTGTTTATTATATACGTACATGGTTGATAGTTTTCCACGTACCTTGGCTTCTGCCACATCCGGGTTATATTTGCATACTGACCCATGTAAGAAAAAATTAATGCACCGATTAATGATTATTCCTGTACTATCTTTTTTAGTTATGGCCTGCGGCGCTCCTTCTGAAACCAAGGAGGTGGCATTGGCACACAAAGAAGCAGTGCATTTTACCCCCCTGTCTAATAAAGCAAAAGAATATTACGCCAATCTTATACAACCCTTGTACGAAAAGCAACTCCTGAGAACCGGGTTCAACGGAGCCATTCTGCTGGCCAAAAACGGGGAAATTGTATTCGAAGATTACCGGGGAGCGATCAACCTGAAAACCCAGGAGCCGATTACGGCATCTTCCACTTTTCATGTGGCTTCTGTATCAAAAACTTTTACGGCTATGAGTATCCTGCACCTGATGGAGCAGGGAAAGATTGAGCTGGATGATCCCGTGAGCAGATATTTGAATGGGTTTCCCTACTCCGGTGTTACCATTAAGAATCTCTTGTCTCATCGCAGCGGATTGCCCAAGTACGAACTCTTTCTGGCTGGTACCCGTTCTTATGTGACCAGAAAAAAGAATAAAAAAGGTCGCTGGGTAAAGCACACTGTGATTATAAAAGATCCCGTAAGGCTTACCGGATTCAGTTCCAATTACGATGTATTGCGTTTTCTGGTAGAACGCCGTCCACCGGTGGAATCCAATCCCAACAGGCGATACAGCTACAACAACACCAATTACGCCCTGCTGGCCCTGGTGATCGAAAAAATCACCGGAATTACCTATCCGCAATACATGAAAGACAGTGTTTTTACCCCACTGGGCATGAAAGACAGTTATGTATTCAGCATCAAGGACACGGGCAATTATACTCCTTCCTATAATTATAAGAAGACGCCGTTCCCGCTGGAAAAGCTGGACTGTATTTACGGTGACAAAAACGTATACAGCACCGTCCGTGACCTGCTGCAATGGGATAAAGCCCTGTACAGTGGCAGTTTTATTCGCCCGGAAACACTGGCTATGTCTTATGATCCGCTGAGCAATGAAACCCGCGGATACAAAAACTATGGGCTGGGCTGGCACTTATATATAAAGCAACCCGACCCGCCTATTGTTTACCACAACGGCTGGTGGCATGGCAACAACGCCGTTTTCAGGCGCCTGATCAACGACACCGCCACCGTAATTATCCTTGGAAACAAGTTCAACCGAAACATCTGGACAGCCGGAAACCTGAGCTCTGTTTTCACCGGTCGGGCCGATACTACCCTGCTGGAAGAATAATAAATGACTGATTGGCACGTTTTTAAGGTCTAAATTGGTATAAACCCTATTTTTGCGGACTTGAACCAACAAAACCTTGATACTTGCTTATGAACAATCTACTGTTTTATGCCGTTCCGGCGATGGGAGTTATCGGACTTCTTTACACATTAATTAAATTCAACTGGGTTTCCGGGCAGGAAGCAGGGAACGCCAGAATGAAAGAAATCAGCACTTACATTGCAGAAGGTGCAATGGCATTTTTGAAAGCTGAGTGGAAGATACTTGCTTATTTCGTGGCGATTGTTGCTTTGCTGTTGGGCTTTATGGCTCGTAACAACGAAGGCAGTCACTGGAGTATTGCCATCTCTTTCATCATTGGTGCAGTATTCAGCGCAACCGCCGGATACATTGGTATGAAAGTAGCTACCAAGGCCAACGTTCGTACGGCCGAAGCTGCTAAAACAAGTTTAAGCAAAGCCCTGAATGTTTCTTTCACAGGCGGTGCTGTAATGGGTCTTGGTGTATCTGGTCTGGCTGTATTAGGACTGGGTGGTTTATTCTTAGTATTAAAACATTTCTTTGCTCCGGATGGTGATACGGAAGGAATGCTTCGAACCATCGAAGTCCTCACCGGATTTTCTCTTGGTGCAGAAAGCATAGCCCTGTTTGCCCGTGTTGGTGGTGGTATTTATACCAAGGCTGCCGATGTGGGTGCCGACCTGGTGGGTAAAGTAGAAGCGGGCATTCCTGAAGATGATCCCCGTAACCCTGCCACCATTGCAGACAATGTAGGTGATAACGTAGGAGACGTAGCAGGTATGGGTGCCGACTTATTCGGAAGCTATGTAGCTACCGTATTGGCTACCATGGTGCTGGGACAGGAAACCAAATCTGTAGATGAATTTGGCGGATTGGCTCCTATTTTGTTGCCAATGATCATTGCAGGTGTTGGTATCATCTTATCAATCGTAGGTACATTATTTGTAAAAGTGAGCGATGCAGTGGGCGTAAGCACACATGCAGTTCAGCGTGCACTGAATATGGGTAACTGGGGTTCAATGATCCTGACTGCTATTGCAGCTTATTTTATTGTAGGATACATTTTACCTGAAACCATGGTGCTCCGCGGTCATGAATTTACCCGTACGGGTGTTATCGGTGCCATTGCAGTGGGTTTGGTGGTAGGTGCACTGATGAGTATCATTACAGAGTATTACACCGCCATGGGTAAGCGTCCTGTTTTAAGTATTATTCGTCAGTCTGCTACCGGTCATGCTACCAACATCATTGGTGGTTTGGCAATCGGTATGGAAAGTACCTTCCTGCCAATCATTGTTTTGGCCGGTGGTATTTATGGTTCTTTCCTCTGTGCAGGTTTATATGGTGTGGCAATTGCCGCAGCAGGTATGATGGCTACAACTGGTATGCAGCTGGCCATTGATGCATTCGGACCTATTGCCGATAATGCTGGTGGTATTGCTGAAATGAGCGAATTACCTGCTGAAGTACGTGAAAAAACAGATGTGCTGGATGCTGTTGGTAACACAACTGCTGCCAGTGGTAAAGGATTTGCTATTGCTTCTGCAGCATTAACTGCCCTGGCTTTGTTTGCTGCTTTTGTTGGTGTAGCAATGCCGGATAATCAGCACATTGATATTTATAAGGCCGATGTACTGGCTTCTCTGTTTATTGGAGGTATGATTCCGTTTATCTTCTCCTCTCTTGCAATCCGTGCAGTGGGTGAAGCGGCAATGGCTATGGTGGAAGAAGTTCGCCGCCAGTTCAGAACCATTCCCGGTATCATGGAAGGAACAGGAAAGCCTGAGTACGATAAGTGCGTGGCAATTTCCACAGAAGCTTCCCTGAAAAAAATGATGCTGCCTGGTGCCATCACCATCGTGTCTCCGCTGATCATCGGTTTCGTTTTCGGACCTGAAGCCCTGGGTGGATTCCTGGCCGGTGCTACTGTAAGTGGTGTACTGATGGGTATCTTCCAGAACAATGCAGGTGGTGCATGGGACAACGCCAAGAAGTCTTTTGAGAAAGGCGTAGAAATCAATGGCGAAATGTATTATAAGAAATCAGAGCCACACAAGGCTTCTGTTACCGGAGATACTGTAGGTGATCCTTTCAAAGATACTTCCGGACCTTCTATGAACATCCTGATCAAACTGATGTCGATTGTTTCTCTGGTTATTGCTCCTACACTGGCTCAGCTGCATCCTACTGAAGCTGCTGAAGCAAAAGTGGAAAAGAAAATTGAAGTAACCATGAACAGCCAGAACCAGGACAGCGTAACAGTTTCTGCTGATGGTGTTCAAATGGAATCACTGGTTGAAGCCCTGAAAAAAGACGGTCTGGCTTCCGGAGATGATGTTTCCATCAATATCAAGGATGGTAAAATCGTGATCAACGGACAAGAACTCTCTGCCGATGTAGCCAGCAAATATGCGGTTTACCTGAGCGGTAAAGAAGGATTGAAAATTAATATTCAAACCACCGAAAAAAAGAAATAAGCCAATAAGGCTGATAAAAAAATCCCCACGATTCATCGCGGGGATTTTTTTATTCAGGCAAGCAATCGAAATGTTACCACTTATCTACTTCTTCAGTAGCGGTAGGGTTAATTACCGGGGTCTCTTCTGCAACGGGTGCTGCTGCGGGTTCAGGACTTGCAGTTACTTCGGCAGGAGCTGCCTGAGCAGGTGCCGCTTCAAAACTGTCTCCGTTCCCTTCGCCTTCACCATCGTTGTATTCATGGTTGAATGCATCGAAATCGAAATCGGGCATTAATTCTGTTTTCACATAATCTACAGCTTCTCCCAATGCCTTGATGAACTTGTTGAAGTCTTCTTTGTACAGGAAGATCTTGTGTCTGTCATAACCATTGTTGTCGAAGCGCTTCCGGCTTTCTGTAATGGTCAGGTAGTAGTCGTTTCCACGAGTTGCCCTTACATCAAAAAAGTAAGTCCTTCTCTTACCGGCACGAATTCTGGTGCTGTAAACACTTTCCATTTTCTTTTCGTTGTTCTCGTACTCCACAATTGAATGTTTTGGTTAAAGCTTTGTTAAGTGTAACAAATATAGGGATGTTTCGGAATTACCAAAATAAATATGAAATTATCCGGGTAACCGGTTCTGGGGCGCTTTTCAGGCTTGTTCAGCCCCTTTTTCAGAAAGCTGCAACTGGTAGAGTTCTGCGTAGTATCCGTTTTGGGCCATCAGGGATTCATGGGTGCCGGTTTCTGCGAGTTTTCCGTCTTTCAGCACAATGATTTTATCGAATTTGAACCCGGCAAAAATACGGTGAGTAATGATCAGTGCGGTTTTATCCTGCAGGTAGCCGTATAGATGGCCGATGATTTCTTTTTCGGTTTTGGCATCCACTGCGCTGAGACAGTCGTCGAACAAAATGATCTCCGGATTTTTAACCAATGCCCTGGCAATGGATATCCGTTGCTTTTGGCCGCCACTGAGGGTAACTCCCCTTTCTCCGATCATGGTTTCGTACTGATGTTCAAAGCCCATGATGTCTTTATCAACGTTGGCAAACCGGGCAGCCTCCTTTACTTTTTCGATCGGCGTATCTCCGGAAACGCCAAAGCGTATATTATTGGCTACGGTATCACTGAACAGGAATACGTCTTGCTGAACATAACTGATCTGTTTCCGCAGATCCTGCAGGTCGATCCGGTTCAGCGGGCGGTCACCAATGGTGATGCTTCCGGAATCCGGCTCGTAAAAGCGCAGCAGCAATTGTGCAAGGGTGGTTTTACCGCTTCCGGTTTTACCCAGTATCAGAATTTTGTCGCCGCTGTTCACGGTGAGGCTGAAGTCCTGCAGGGCTTTGATTCCTGTATGCGGATAGGTAAAGTTCACCTGGTCAAATACAATGGATCCTCCCAGCACCGGATCCCTGACAGCGTCGGGGGGCGTTACAATGGAAGGCTTAATATCCAGAAACTCGTTCAATCTTTTTTGCGAAGCGGCAGCCCGCTGAATCATGCTGGCCGTCCAGCCAATGGCGCTTACCGGAAAAGTGAGCATATTGATATAAATCACAAATTCCACGATCATGCCAATTTTGCCCGGGTCTTCAATGGCCTGCATACCACCTATCAGGATGGTCAGAATGGTGCTGATTCCCATCATCAGGGTCATACTGGGAAAATACAGGGCTTCTACCCTTGCCAGTCCAATGGCATTGTTCCGGTAGGATTCACTGTTTTTATCGAAGAATCCCAGCATGGCTTTCTCCTGTACAAAGGATTTGATCACCCGGATACCGGAATAGGATTCCTGGGCATTGGTAGTGAGGTCAGACAGATTGGCCTGAATCACTTCACTCTTTCGGTTGATGATGCTGTTCACCCAATAAATGGTGATCGCCAGTACGGGCAAAGGAGCCAGTACCATCAGGGTCAGTTTTACATCGTTGCGGAACATATTGATGATGCAAAATCCGATCAGGGTAATCAGGTTGATCAGGTACATGATGGCCGGGCCGGTGTACATCCGCACCCTGCTTACGTCTTCGGACATCCGGTTCATCAGGTCTCCGGTACTGTGTGTTTTATAAAACGCCGTATCGAGCTGTTGGTATTGCTGAAAAATCTGGTTCTTCTGGTCGAACTCAATATGACGGCTCATCACAATAATGGTCTGCCGCATAAAGAACATAAGTACGCCCCGAACGATGGCAATCAGGAGTATGGTCAGGCTGCACACCGCCACCAGCCAGGCAAAACTGAGGTGGAATCCCGAAATCCAGGTAATGAATGCACTGACTACAGAATCCCGTGCCCCCTGTGAAACCGCCGGGTGCCTGCCTGGCAGCTGTTGCTGTACCTGGTTGATCACATAACCGGTTATCTGGGGAGCCAACACGGCAAAATAGTTGGATGCCACCACAAAAAACATCCCGATAAAGAAGCGCTTTCGGTATTTCCAGAAATAATGATTAAGTGCAGCGAGGTGTTTCAAGTAATTTGATTGAGGTGCAAATATAGCCCGCCGGATGCAGTGTTGATGCGATTGTTCAACCGCTTAAAATAAGTTTTGGTACAAAAAATCCCAACCCTTACTTTTGCCGCGGAGAGCTGGCAGAGTGGTCGATTGCGGCAGTCTTGAAAACTGTTGACTGTTACAGGTCCGGGGGTTCGAATCCCTCGCTCTCCGCCAAATAAAAAACTAAAACAATAAAAAACCCGTAAACTAAAGTTTCACGGGTTTTTTATTGGGTGCAACATCCTTTTAATATCCATCAGATGTTGATCCGGGATATTCCCTTTGTATTTATCCCCTGACTAATAACGTATTCTAACTTGTCTCAAACGATGAGAAATGGAGTAATTTCCAACATGGATACCTCTTGATGGCGAATCCATCTACATAAAAATCTAATTATGTCGAAAATTTGTCTTGTTTTCGACATCACCCTTTTTTAAATATCACTTATGGGTTATCATTTGGGGAATGTTTTCCTTTTCCATTTGTTGCTTCCCCCACTCCCGCAGATAATTAATGAATGGAATAATCTCTGCACCTGTTTCGGTCAGGGTGTATTCTACTTTTGGCGGAACCTCGGGATATACTTTCCGGTTGATCATTCCATCATTTTCTAATTCTCTTAAAGTTTGTGTGAGCATTTTAGTGGTGATGTCTTTGATATATTTACGAATTTCTCCAAATCGCAAAACCTTGTATTCGTGTATATACCAGAGGATACGTCCTTTATATTTTCCACCAATCCTACGAAAAGCATAATCTACTGCGCAGACAGGAATAGTTGAATTCATTTTGATATTTTTTGTTTGTAATTGATTGATAATGAGCAATAGTTTATTTAGTGTTACTATAGTACATTAAGGTATGTACTTGTCTAAAGTAAACTTATGAAATATTTTTGAAAAAAAATTATGGACAGAAGAACAGCTTTAAAATCGAGTTTGCTATTAACAGGAGCTTTTACCGTTCCGTCTTTATCGGTAAAGGCCAATCGTAAACAGGTACTGCAGGATGGTTTAAATCGTACAGGTCTGGTTGTAAAAATGAATGATTTGGAAATCATGCTTTTCTCCGATGGCCACGTGATGCTGGAAAAACCGCAACCAGTCTTTGCACCCCAAACAGATGCCCTTGAATTTGGTAAAAAACTCAGGGAATTACATTTGTCAGATAGTTCAAAACTGGATTTAGCCATTAATGTGATGCTTGTGAAAAAAGGCAACCGCATTATTTTGATAGATGCAGGCAGCGGTAATCATTTTGGAAACAACGAGGGATGGCTTACAGCGAGCTTAGCCAAAGGTGGAATTAAAACGAGCGATATCACAGATGTCTTTATTACACACGCACATCGTGACCATATCGGAGGGCTTGTTGCAAAGGACGGACAAACCATATATCCCAATGCGAGATATTATATTGCCAAAGTTGAATATGATTTTTGGATGTCCGCTACGCCTGATTTTTCTAAAAGTAAACTAGGAGGTGAACAAGCCAATAAGAGTATTTTGTTCACGCAAAAAATCTTAAACAAGATAAAAGATAAGCTTGATTTTTTTGGTTATGATGAAATCCTGTTTGATTGCTTACGCACAGAATTAGCCAAAGGGCATACCCCCGGTCATACGGTTTTTACTTTGTTTTCAAAGGATAAATCAATTAAGAATATTGTTGACGTTTTTCACTCCCCTGTTTTAATCAATAAACCTCATTGGGGTACCCAATGGGATGTTGATTTTGAACAGGCGATTGAGACCAGGATTAAAATATTGGGAAACAGCAGTGAAAGCAATCAATTGCTCATGTCTTCTCATTTACCTTTTCCCGGCCTGGGTTATATCAGTAAAGTAAACGGCGAATATAATTGGATTCAATTTCCTGCGTCAAATCCACATGAAATTATACTATAGTACTATCTTCACATCTCATTCAGTAATGATGCCCAATATCGAAATCAGGAATGTGACGGTTACCCGGTACCTCTCCCCCCTTCGGGAAGGTGGTTCCATGCCTGCGATTGCGGAGGCAGATGACGGGTTTTTGTATGTGCTGAAGTTTCGGGGAGCCGGTCAGGGCGTTAAAGCGCTGATTGCCGAATTGATTGGCGGTGAAATCGCCCGTGTATTGAAATTCAAAGTACCGGAAATTGTATTTGCACATCTAGACGAAGCTTTTGGACGAACCGAACCGGACGAAGAAATCCAGGATCTGCTCAAAGCAAGTACGGGGCTGAACCTGGCGCTACACTATTTGTCAGGATCCGTAACCTACGATCCTGCGGCCATCCCCATGAACAATACCCTTGCATCACAGATTGTATGGCTGGACTCCCTGCTGATGAATGTAGACAGAACTGCCCGCAATACCAATCTGTTGTGGTGGAACAAGGAGTTCTGGCTGATCGATCACGGCGCTGCCCTGTACTTTCATCATTCATGGGATAACTGGAAAGAACAGGCTTTGAAGCCGTTCTCCATGATTAAAAACCATGTACTGATAGCACAGGCAACCGAGTTGGATCAGGTAGATATTCAATTCCGGAGCCTGCTGACCGAAGCTGCTATCCGATCCATTGTGGAACTGGTACCCGATGAATGGCTGGTAACGGATGCGCCATTTACCTCGCCCGCAGAACACCGCGAGGCGTATATCCATTTTTTGACCAGCAGATTAGCCCATTCTGCTGTTTTTATAAACGAAGCAAAGCAGCATGTGCAAAAATGATCTCTTTGAATATGCGGTGATCCGTATTGTACCAAGGGTAGAGCGGGAAGAATTCCTGAATACCGGCGTGGTGGTGTATTGTGCTGCGCAGCGATTCCTGGAGGTACGGTATTGCATCAACAGCGATCGCATCAGGGCACTGCATGCAGAGGCCGATCCTGCAGAAATATCCGCGTTGCTACAAGCATTTGAACAGATCTGTAAAGGAGAAAAAAACTGCAACAGTCCCATTGCAGCCCTGCCGATTGCCGAGCGTTTTCGTTGGCTTACGGCAACAAGAAGTACCATCGTTCAATGTTCTCAGGTTCATCCTGGTCTTACACCGGATGCGCTTCAGACACTTCAAAAGATTTTTAGCCAGCAGGTAGATTGCGGTTGATCCTTGTTTAGTCAGGAGGAATTACCTCTTGCCATTTCTCAGTGCCATTTGTACCATCCGCATTGCTTCGGAGAATATTTTCTTTCATTTTTGGCGGAAACGGCAGATTATGCAACAAATCAATTATTCCTTTGGCGAATACCTGTTTTCTTCTGACCGGTCGCTGATGCAATGGGATCGGATTCATCATTGGCTGGCCAATGAGGCCTACTGGTCCGAAAACATACCCTTCGATACGGTTCGTACAGCCGGAGAAAATTCATTCTGTGTGGGCATTTTTTACCAGGGGATACAGGTAGGTTATGCGCGCCTTATTACAGATTATGCAACATTTGCTTACCTGGCAGATGTATATATTCAGGAAGCATACAGGGGAAAGGGTTTATCCAAAATGATGATGCAATGTATGATGGAGCTCGACTGGGTGAAGGGCCTGCGAAGAATGGTACTGGCAACCCGCGATGCGCATGGTTTGTACAGCCAATACGGTTTTACTTCTCTTGCCATTCCCGACCGGTTCATGGAAATCAGCCGGCCGGATATGTATCAAAAAAAGAACCCGGCATAGTACCGGGTTCTGGAAAGCTATTGGAATAGCTATATATTTTACAGGCTTATTTTTTTGCCCGGTCTTCTTTGTGGCTTCTTTTTACAAAAGCTGCACGTACCGGTGAAGGTGTCGGTTTGCCCTTGATGCCCTGCCATAAAATTTCATTCATGATCAGGTCGGGTACTTTGTCTTCCTTGCTCCAGTCGAACTTTTCGGACAATTGCGCAACGGCAGAACCAGCTGTGTTTTTAGGGTTCTTCTCGTTGAGGTTGATGTTGGAAGGAAGGTGATCGAACGGAGTGAAATCCGGTTGATTGGTAAACATTCTCCACATAGGTGTTGCCGCGGCATCGTACTGGGTCATTGGAGGTAATCCGAGAATCAGTTCCATGGTCCGCAACATGCCGGAAGTAGTATACATGGTATTGTCTACATATTTACGCTTTACATAAGGACTGATTACATAGGCCGGGCTTCTGTGAGCATCCACGTGATCAGGGCCGTTTTGCGCATCGTCTTCAAGGATGAAAACAGCAGATTCTTTCCATATCGGGCTCTTGCTCAGGTGATCAATCAGCATACCTACTGCCAGATCGTTATCTGCAACATGGGCATATGGCGTGGGTCTTCCGGCACGCATGCCTTCCGTATGATCATTGCCAATCCGGATGCTGGAAAACTGCGGAACGGCATTCACTGCTACCAGTGAATCAAAATCCTTTTTCCACTGACGGAAACGAACCGTGTCTTTTACGCCCAGTCCATAAGGTGCAAATACCGCTGAATGACCCTTCAGTACATCCAGTCTGGGTTTGATTCCAAAATCATCTGCCACGAATTCTCCGTAAGAGCGATAGCTTACATCGTATTTGGCGCATAGATCCCAGATAAAGCCGTCTTTGTTGTTCCCGATTTTAAGGGTTGCAGATGTGCCGTGAGTACCTCCTTTGTTGCCATAAGATGCCGGCCAGTTCTTTTCTACATAATCATTGGCATAAGCACCCATTGTCCAGTTATGACCATCAGCACTTACTTCCGCATCTACATAAAAGTTGTCGAGCAACACAAAGTCTCTGGCAATTTTATGCTGATTGGGGGTAACGGAATCCCCGAACAGAAGCAGGCTGGTATCGCCATTGCCGCCTTTTACATCCGATAATACCTGGTCGTAGGTTCTGTTTTCCTTGATGATATAGAACACATACTTAATGGGCGACTTCTCTCCCACTTTCATAGGTATCGGGTTGCCGGGCTGCCCTTCCGTCACCAGTTCTTTCGATTTGGAGTAAGGGGTGTTTTTGTAGACTGCCTGTGAATAAATGGCCAGTTGTGCGGCAGCAGGTTCAGGTATGATGCTCAGTGTACCACGGAACATGGCTGCTATGTACTGCACTGCCGCAGGTCTGGTGCTGTCTCCCTGATGACTCAGTACCACCTGTTTTTTATTCACCGGGTTCGGGCCATTCGGGTTGGCATAAGAGATGAGTCCCTTACCATTGGTAACATAGATTTTCTTGCCAACTACTTTTACATTGGTTGGATACCAGCCCACCGGAATAAATCCTTTTGATTTGCTTTTGGAAACAACCGATACATCAAACACGGCCAGGCAGTTATTGTCTGCGTTGGCAATGTAAAGGGTTTTCTCGTCTTCGCTTAAAGCAATTCCATTGCTGGTAGAACCGCTTGGTGCACCCGGATACAGCGCTGCATTCAGGGTTTCAACCACTTTGTTGCTAGCAGTATTAATTACAGAAACGGAGTTGTCCTGAGAATTGGCTACATACAACAGGTCGCCTTTTTTAGACAGAAGCAGTTCATTAGGGTGATCGCCCACTTCAATTTCCGCACTGATTTTTTCGGATGCCACATCGTACACAAGCACTTTTTTGTTGCCCCAGAGACTGATGTACAATTTGGTTTTATCGTTCGACAATTTGCAGGCATAAGCTTCGGCGCCCAGGTTTACCTGATTGATCAGCTTCTTGCTGGCCAGATCAAATACATAGAGACTACCAGCTTCCTTGGTAACAACAAACAGTTTCTGATGGATTGATTCGTCTATATCCAGACCGGCCGTTCCGATTTTCGCAGGCCATGCTTTCCCCAGGATGAATGAATCTACCAGTTGCATTTTATGTTGCAGGATGGCGTATTTATTTACCCGGTTGTCGTGACCACCCGATGCATAAATGAACTGGTCGTCTTTGCTGAATGTTAATCCGTACCAGGCTTTTGCAATGATGATACTGTCTATCCGAACACCTTTTTCCACATCAATCAGGTCGATGGTATGATCTGCCTGACCATTGTTAGTAACGGCCATGTATTTTTTGTTGTTGCTCACCACCAGGTTTAAAGGAAGATCGCCCAGGGCAATGTTTTTTCCTACCGGTGTCAGCGACCATCCGTTGGGAAGCAATATCCTTTTTTTATTGAGCTCTGCTGCTGTTTGTGCAAATGCACTGTTTGCACATGCTACTGTAGCCAGGGAAACAGCGATAAGTTTTAAGTTGATTTTCATGTGTTTGTTTATTGCCATCCCGGATTCTGAACCAATTTAGGGTTTAATACGATGTCGGCATTTGAAATAGGGTGAAAATATTTTTTGTCGTCGAAGCGCCTGATTTCATCATCTCTCCAGGTAATATATCCGTTGTTGCCATTAGAGAGTTTGGCTGAACCGGTCAGCGCGTAATAGATAACACCAGGGATTTTTACAGCAGGTGTTTTGTCTACAAAAGCAACATCCGGTGTTCCATTTCCATCCAGGTCCATGGGTAAATCTTTGGCAGGAACATAAATTCCTCTCCACTGCATTTCGAGTAATTTTCCTTTTTTCCAACGAAGCAGATCGGCGTACCTCAACCCTTCATAACAAAGTTCAATACCTCTTTCTCTTCTGATTTCCAGCAGGAATTTGTCGGCAATTTCGGGGAAGTAAATGTTTTGCAGATAGGTATCGGGTGTGGCAGGAATGGCGGAATTTACGCCGGCCCTTGTTCTCAATGCGCCAATGGTCTGGTTCCAGATCGCAGCATCCATCTGATTCAATTCGGCCTTGGCTTCTGCATAGTTTAGCAATACTTCCGCATACCGGATCATGCTGATGGAATTATTGGATTCAGCCAATCCATCCAGGCGTTTTTCGTCGAGGCTGAATTTGAGAATATGGTATCCGGTAAACGTATATCCAAAATTGGCAGGAGCAGCCGAACCATCACTTCTCTTGTAACCCAATCCTCGAATGGTTTGTCCAAGGCGGTTATCGCGGTTCTTCATTTCGTTCACAAATACCATGGTATCGTATCCCGGAATATCAGTAAAACGGGTACCATCGGTGAGCATATAGGTATTGATGAACTGTTTGTTCAAACCCCATCTGGATCCATAAGTAGCACTATTGAATTTCCAGGTAATTTCATGCCATCTCCTCAACGCATTGTTGAATACCAACGACCACATTACTTCATCTGTAACAGGATTTTCGCTGGTGAAAAGCGTGCGATAGTCTTTTGCGGGAGCACCTGTGTTATACAGCTTGTATTTTTTTGCATCGATGATTTTTTTGGCTGCATCTGCTGCTTCGGTCAGCCATTTGCTTGCAGTGCTTTCCAGGTTCAACTGAGTATGATATTTTCTGAAAGTTCCTTCGAACAAACATACCCTCGATTTGAACGCCAAAGCAACCTGACGTGTTACCATAGAGGATGTAGCGTCTTTGGTATCATAGATATTTTCGCAGGCAAAGTTCAGATCGGCCAGTACGGAATCCATTACCTTGGTACGCGGATCCCTTGGCTTATATAAGCTGGAATCATCGGTAGCCAGTGTATTGCTGTACCAGGGCACATCCCCGTAGGTTTGTACTTTTTCGTAGTAAAAATAAGCACGGAAAAAACGGGCAATACCTGCATAATGATTGCGGGCAGCCTGTGGAATAACCGGATTGTTGTACCGCTCCAGGAAATAATTGATGTTCCGCAGGTCGGTCCAGCTCCAGGATCCCTCATTTACCGAGCTGTAGGCACCGGCAATAAAAGAAGTGGAATTGCTCTTGGAAGTATAGTCTCCCATTTCATCATCCTGTACAATCGCAAGACCGGTAGGAAGCTGACGCTGGTAAAAAGAAGTAGTGTAGAGATCCAGGTCTTTTTCGGAAGTGAAAAAATTGGATGGCACCAGCTTGTCCATCGGCTTTTTATCGAGGAAATCTTTGTTACAGGAGCTGATACCTGTAAACAGTAAAGTTCCGGCAAAAAGTATGTTGATTGATTGTTTCAATTTCATGTTAGATAGTTATAAAGCGTGTATAATTAAAATCCGATGTTCATCCCAAATGTGACTGTTTTCAACATCGGATAGGCATATCCCTGTCCTGTACCGTTGGTGATGTCACCGATTGGCTGCTCCATCACTTCAGGATCGAAATTCTTCGTATGCTTGAACAATCCGGACAGGGTAAAGAGGTTCTGTCCTGTTACATAGAAGGTAGCCCTGGTCATTCCAAGTTTCTTCAACAGGTTAGCAGGAAGGGAATAATCGATGGTCAGTGATTTTAACCTTAAATAGCTTACATCCTGGATGTATCTGGTCTGCGGCGCTCCCAGTGATCTGTTGGTGCCCAGCGCAGTATATCCTCTGAATCTTGGGAAATAAGAATCCGGATTGGTGGTTTCATTCCAGAGATCATCCATCATGGTCTGTGGCTGATATCCATAAGGACGGTTATAAGGTCCGTAGAACAAGCCGGCTTCCGGTGCAAAATACCAGTCTCTTTTACCAATACCCTGGAAGAATGCAGAAATACCAAAGCCATTCCAGTTAACTGATGTAGTGAAGCCAAACTGATATCTAGGTGCATTGTTGCCAATTACTTTTCTGTCGCCTGGATTGTTTAAAGTATTATCTCCTGCATTTACAACACCGTCACCGTTCAGATCGGCAAACTTGAGGTCACCTGGCAACCATTTATTGCTGTTGGAGTTGATGATGAACTGCTGATTGGCATGCTTGGCAATTTCATCTGCTGTTTTAAAGAGACCCAATGTGGTGTATCCCCAGATCTCCCCCACCGTTTGTCCTACATAATAGGAACTCAGGATATTGTTGGGATTGTTGAACTTGGTAATAACCGATTTGCTGTCCCATATAGAACCGGAAATACTGTACTCCAATGGTTTTCCTGCCAGTTTAATCTGGTCTTTCCAGCTTAAAGTCAGTTCCCATCCCTTGGTAGAAAGATCAGCAAAGTTTCCGGAAGGAACTGCTGCACCAAATACAGCCGGCAACGGCTGACCTGCTGTAAACATATCCACCGTTTTTCTGTGGTACCAGTCGAATGTAACACCCAGTCTTCTTTTCATCATACTGATGTCTACCCCAAAATCCATAGTGGTTGATTTTTCCCAGGTAAGTCCGTTAGGAATTACACCCGGTAAAGCAGTATAGTTTCTTTGAACACCTCCCAGTACCACACTCGTTTTACTGATACCCATTTGTTCCAGGAAGCGGTAAGGAGAAATATTTCCATTACCCAGTGAACCATAGGAAGCGCGGATTTTCAACTCATCCAGCCAGGAACTGGTTTGCTCCATAAAGCTTTCTTTGGAAATTCTCCATCCGGCAGATACCGAAGGAAAGAATCCGTAACGCTGGTTGGTAGGGAACTTGGAAGATCCATCGTACCGACCATTTAATTCGATCAGGTAACGGTCGTTGTAGGCATAGTTCATCCGATAAAACAATCCAAGGTAGGCCCATTCGGTACCGCCACCTGTGATGGTATAGTTCAGTCCATCCATCAGGTTGAAGTCGGGCATATTTGCTACCAGTAAACCGTCTCTGCTCACGTTCAGGTTCTTTCCGGTAAAGGATTCCACGTTGGATCCTACCAGCAATTTCAAGTCGTGCTTGCCAAATCTTTTGGTTGCATCTGCTGTAAAGTTGGCGGTAATGTATTTTTCATTGGTGGTGTACCCACGCAGCAAACTTCTTCCAAATCTGGAGCTGGTTCCGGGTGCAATGCTGAAATTCAGGTAGTCGTTCTGCCTGGTTTCATCCTGGAACTCTCTGGAATAAGTAAAGTCGGCCTTTAATGTAAGGAGGTCTTTGATCGGACGTGCAATTAAAGTAGACGTATTTCTGATATAGGTGTTGTTGCGCTTGGATGCGTTGTTTCCCTCAATATAGGAAGCTACCATGTACATGGCGGTATTGGTATAAGTTCCATCCGGATTGTTTACCACAGCCATCGGGTAACCCTGTCCTTCAATAGCGCGCCAGAAGTTGCCATCCCCGTCTGCGAACATCGGGAACTTGTAAGTGAATGTTGTTAAGTCGAAATTGTTCTGGAAGGTGAGCCATGGAGTCAGTTTGATATCTCCTTTTGCACGAAGATTGTATTTGTTGTATTTATCCGGATTGAAGTTGAAGATACCATCCTGAAAATAGTAACGACCGGATACATAGTAGTTTACCTTATCGGTACCACCAGACACACTTAAAGACTGTTCAAAGGAAGGAATGTTTTTGGCATTCACCATAGCATCCCAATCGGTATTGCCGAAATATTCATAACGACCTTTTGCTGCATTGAATTCTACCTGAGGCAGGCTTGGATCTTCGTTGTGCTTCTTCAGCGCATCGAGGTATTCCAGCGAAAACGGATAAATGCTGTTTACGGAAATGGGATGAGAATTGTAATCGTACCATGCGTTGAACGCTTCATCAAAGTTTTTTGCCCACTCATATCCGTTGGTAACATTTTTGGGTACAACAGTACGTTTGTTGAAAGAATAGCTTCCGCTGTAATCCACTTTGATTTTTCCTTTTTTGGCACTCTTGGTAGTGATCAACACCACACCAAATGCCGCCCTTGATCCGTATATGGCTGCAGAAGAGGCATCTTTTAATACAGATACACTTTCCACATCGTTCGGGTTAACCAGGTTGGGGTCTCCTTCAATACCATCAATCAGTACAAGGGCGCTTCCGCCAGCTCCGATAGAAGTAGTACCACGGATATTGAATGTGGCACCCCTGGTAGGATTACCATCTACCATTTTCAGGTTGAGGTTGGGCAATGCCCCCTGCAACATTCTGGTAAGCGTTGGTGCAGGTCTGCTTTCCAACACCTCAGAACTCACCTGGGCAACAGCTCCGGTAAGGTTTAATTTTTTCTGGGTACCATAACCCACTACAACTACTTCATTCAGGTCATTTTTGTCTGGGTTCAGCACAATACTCAGTGCTACATTCTCTCCAGACTTAACCTGCAAGATTTGTCTGGCAGCTTTAAAGTTGATGTAACTGACAGAAACATTGTATTTGCCCGGAACGAGTGCAATGTTGAATTTTCCATCATTGCCTGTTGTAACAGCTAATTTGGAAGCACCTTCAATGACAATATTGGCGCCTGCAAGCGGACTGCCATTGTCGTCGGTGACTACGCCGGAAATTTTGCCGTCATTGATTGGTCTTGCTGCATCATTACCAGATGCTGCCATCACCTGGTGTGCATGTAGTGAACAGGATAAGGTCATCATCGCTATAAAAGCGAACCTGACCATGCTCATTGGGTAGAGGGGTTTCTTCATAATCCAGATTGATTGATAGTTGAGTTTACATTGTGATTTCTTTCACAATTGAACGCAAGGTATCCGGGCTATGTTAACTTAAAATAAGCTTAAGAAGAAGGAATTGTTATCTAATTATTACCACACAATATTTTGCAACATCATCGAATGAGGATGATGGTTCCACTCATGGCAGGAAGTCCTGCACCACGTTCAATTATATAATAGTATGCACCGGATGGAAGCACTGAACCTTGGTAAAGCCCATCCCAACCAATGGACTGATAAGGCTTTGCCTGATATACAATCTGGCCGTTCCGGTTGAATATTTGCACTGCAGATTGCGGATAGGATTCCAAACCTGGAATCATCCACCGGTCATTGATGCCATCTCCATTAGGAGAAAAAGCATTGGGTATCTCTACCTTATCATATACGTTTATGGCAACCGTATCGGTTACGGTTCCGCATTGCTGCATAGATTCCACCCGCAATACATACCGGGTGCTGATAACCGGAGACGCTACCGGTGTTAAAGAAAACGCATTACTCAGGTTGGTTGCCGGTGTCCATTCAAATCCTGCATACTGTCCTGCTATCTTACCATCCAGAGTTGCTATACCGCCGGAAAAAATGTTTTTATCGGATCCGGCTTCCACAATCGGTTTACGAATTACGACCAGTTGCGTGTAAGCAGAATCCGAACAGCCGGCTTCATTGATCGTTTTCACCTGGTAGGTGGTGGTGGCGGAGGGAAAAGCCCGGGTGATGGCAGCAGATGCTTCTGCAATTCCTGTTGATGGTGTCCACTGATAGCTGATACCTCCTGATGCACTGAGTAATACTGTATCTCCTTCGCACAGGTTATTACCGGTAACCCGGATGTTGGCAACGGGGCTGTTGACCACTTTTATCCAGAGTGTATCGTACGCAGCACAGCTCATTCTGTTGAACAGCTTCAGGGTATATTTTCCGGCCTGTTGCAGTTGAATTTTTTGAATCTCAGGTTGTTGTTGGATGGAACTGAAACCAGCGGGGCCCTGCCAGTTATAATTGGCTCCCGGAATATACTTTGCTGTAAGTATCGCATTGGTGTTGGAACAGGCAAGTATCGTATCCACACCCAAAGGCAGCGCTTCCTGCTCTGATACATCAATATCTATATAAGGAGAGCTGATGGTACAACCAACCATATTTGCATTTACTTTTTCGGTAATCAGCATACGGTACCGGTAATTGCCGCTGGGTGTCGGATTCCGGAGATACTCCGCCTGAACTGCTCCCGGAATATCCGACCAGGACAAACTGAGGTTGTTGCTGATCTGCCACTGAATCTGCGGATCGGAGAAACCAGTTCCAATATTGCTTTTCAACAGATATGGTTTTTGTTCCAGTTCACAAACAGGTGCTTTGAAACCGGCATCATTGGCAACTGCCGGTGTCAGGTTCGGACCACATGGCCTGAACTGAATATCGTCCAATGCCAGATCATTGCCGCAGTTGCCCGGTGCATTGTTGCTGATTCGTAAAACAACTGAAGAAGTATTGATATCGGGTTGAAAAACAAAACCGTATTCTTTCCATACCACAGAAGATTCTTCTGTTATATCGCCGGTAGTATAGGTAGTCAGTACGGCGCCGGTTACGGTTTCAATTCTAAAAGTGAGGTTGGGTATACTGGTATTGGGGCCACCGCAATTTCTGTTGCTCAGCACATTGGTGATCCAGGCACTGAACTGATAAATGGTGTTCCTGCATAGTCCCTTTACGGTGTCTACATAAAAATCATCAGCTGCAAACGAGGCGTTGATCAGCATGAACCGGCCGCCGTAGTCTCCGGTATGATCTCTGGAAATGGTATGCCAGCTGGATCCCCAGCAGCCGGTAGTGGCATCGGTAATGGTATAGTTGCCGTCTATCGGGCAACCCGTTGATAAATAATTCAGATTGGTAACGCCTGCTTTTAAAGGACCGGTAGCAGAGGCATGGTTTCCGAAAGTGATATTTACCACAGGGTCGCCAAAACTTCCGGTGCAGAGTTGCGCTGATGCTGTGCTGCCAAGCACTTCTCCCAAAAGCAGTAAAAGGAGAACAACCCGCATTATTGCGCTCTTACTTTTATGACCATTTTTTTGATCCTCCCATTGCCAATGGTAGGTGCATGTACATCGTCCGAAAAATAAATGGAAAACTGCCCTTCTTTTAAAGTAAAATACATATCGGGCTTGTCTTCGAAAAACAACACATCTTCTTCCGGGTTATAAGGGGCTTTGGGTGTATTGCAAGTGCCCCTCGATCTCCATCCAACCATTTCTTGTCCGCTGATACATACCTGTATATCAATGAAGGTATTGTGGCATTCAAATCCATCGGTGGACTCTTCTACCGATACCAGTTCCTCTTCCATGATAATGGCCCGGATATCTTCACCATCAATTCTGATTTCTCCTGTTTCGAGACTATGCAGATTGGTGGTGTTGATGAAATCAAAGGCTTTGGAAAAGCGAGGATGCAGGGAAACATAACGGTCTAAATTATGTAAACTGTCTATTACCATGGAATGCATGCTTTAGTGCTCTGCTAAGTTATGCATTCTCTGCATCCTGTAATACGGTTCTATAATTTTAATCCCAGGGATACAAAAAAGGTTCTTCCATCGGCAGGTAATGCTCCCGGACCCGGATACCCTCCTGCCCTCCTGGTAAAATACCGGGCATCGAAGAGGTTGTTGAGACCTGCTTTCAGGTTCAGGCTTTTGCTGATTTTTGCCGTAGTCGATATATCGGTTACCACATACGATGGAATCAGTCCGTTTTGTCCATTGCCGGTTGGGGTAATGGTGTTATTGGCATCACTGTATACTTCACCCACATAGCTCACTTGTGCTGTGAATAAAATTTTGGGACTACCGGCTGTTATACCTGTTCTTACAATATGCATAGGTGCGTTTTCCACTCTTTTACCTTTGGTGAGCGCATCTTTATGGTCGTTGCTGTATCGGGCATCTGTATAACTGTAGGAAACAAATACGGAGAGGTTGGCATTGGAAGTGGTTTTGATGGCTTTCAGCGGACTGAATTCCACAAAGGCTTCAACACCCTTACTGGTACTGTTGCCTACATTGGTAATGAACCGGTAAGAAGCGCCGGCAGGTACAATGGTGCCCATTCTGTTTTTATAGAGCAGGTAAAAATTGCTGATGTCGAATTGTAAAAAGGAACCGATTTTTCCGCGGTAGCCCAGATCTATGGAATATCCCCTGGAATCTTTCAGGTTTTCATCCACCACATCTGTGGTGGGCGCAGCCTGCAGGTTGGCAAACTGAATGGGCCTGTATGCCTCTGCATAGTTGGCATAAATTTCTGTAGCTTTCCCAATATGGTATTCGGCGCCAATGCCCTTCAGTAAGAAGGATCTGCTGCGGGTGATCTGCTGGAGCAAAATCGGATTTCCATTGCCATCCAATCCATTGCGTCCCTCTGCCGCACCCTGCAACCACTCATAACGGATACCCGGGATGATCAGCAGCCGGTTGTTGATCCGGAATATACTTTCTACAAACGCAGCAGCATTTTTAGAGCCAAAACTGATATCAGACGGATACTGCCCGATCACGCTCATGTCGTAATCCGTACCGGTGGTACCCTTCCCATTTGCATTGCGGTAGGTTGTTCCGGTATAGTACCGTATACCACCTGAGATGGTATTGTTCATTTCGGCCAGCCGGTACGAAGCAATGATCCTGCTTTCCAGACCGTAGTTTCTGTAACGGTCTGCGGTGAGTGTTCGGTTATTATAAGTGCCTGTGGCGGAATTGATGCTGTCTTTTACTGTAATGGCAGAGAGGTAACCTACACTGTTTCTGTCTCCGAGAGTGGCAAAAAACTTAGTGTTCCAGCGGGTCGTTCCGTTGAAATGGTAATTCAGGATCAGTGCGGGGGTAGTCCAGGTAAGGTCGAACCAGTTCCTGGTTCTGAAACTTTGTTGTGCATTCTGTACAATCTGCTGGTCGGTTAAACCGCCGGCCTGCTGACTGCGGGTATGCGATTGCATCACTTCTGCTGTAGCTGAAAATTTGCTGCTAATATAATAGGTAACTGTTCCAAATGCTGCATTGGAAAAATATCGGCTGTTTTGTCTCCATCCATCCCCGTTGCGGTGATCGAAGAAGGCATAATAATGTACTTTTCCTTTTTTACCGCCGATGGCATTGTACGAATTAAACAGTCCGTTGCTGCCCAATGTTTGCTGGGTTTCGAACTCGAATGGCCGGTTGATTTCACTGCCGTTCTTCAGAATATAGTTCACCATGCCACCAAACTGCGGACCATATTGCAGGGAGCCCTGGCCTCTTACAATTTCAATTCTTTGTACACCCTGCAATTGCGGATTATAATAGGCTTCGGGATAACCAAAAGGATCTGCAGCAATATCGTAGCCGTTCTGGCGAACATTAAATTCCCAGCTTCTGTTGGGGCTGAGGCCCCTGGTGGCAATTCCGATCTGGATACCACTCGGGTCACTCTCCCAAACATGAATACCCGGTACCTTCGACAGTACCTGGCGAATGGTATTGGTTACTACATTGCCTTGTACATTATCTACCACTACCAGGGAACTTTTTCTTCCTGCGTAAATAGACGTGCCTACGATTTCCGGCATCTGCTGTATATCGCTCTTACTGTTTCTGCCTACTACTGTTATGTCCGGCAGATTACCCGACATAATAACGGTGGTATCTTTTGGGGTGGTTTGTGCCTGAATGGACTGAATAAAAAGGAAACTAATTACTGCTAAACTTACACGTATCATACTGCTCTTGATTTGAAATGCAAGATTAGCATGCTATTGATTCAGGGCACTGCCGAATCGGGAAATCCCATTTATAGAATCGGGAAAAACTGATCCGTTGTGCTATGGTGCAGCGATCTCAATTCCATCATGTGCAATTTCCAGGCTGCTTACAGCCAGCGGTGTGCTCCGGGTGGCAGATTCATCTTCCTGCACGGTTATTTTTACAGGGAATGCGTTGAGGAGAATCCAGTGCATGGTAGTTTGCCCTTTTTGATCGAGCAGGCTGATGGTGATGGGTTTCCGTTCAATCTGATTCAACTGAACAGCATTGATCAGGGGATTGAGTGAATTCCCTTTTACGACTATCCCTTTTTTAAAAGTAATGTTCCCGTATTTCCTGATCCCGGGCATTTTAACCGTAGAGAAAATCGGACTGTTGCCTGTTTTATATTCAATAACCTGGGTTTCTTCTACCAGGCCGGTCACTTCCTGAAAAGAAATGATGCAGTCGTTTAATGCTACCTGGAAATAAAATTGTTCTATTGTATCTTTCATAGCATCCGGATTTTATCCTTGTTTGGGTTCTTCCATTTTCTGTACAGGAACCAAATCGGCCAGATCCACATTCATGGGGAGGGCTCCAATTTGTACAATTGCCCGTTTGCCACGAATTTCTTTTACTTCCCCTACCTGGTAATTTTTTTTAAGTTTTACCAGCGACCCAATCACAATCTGTTGGTTCAGTTCTTTGTATTTAAGATCTACTTTTTTAGCCAGCTTGTTCACCACAATGGTTTCCTTTTGTTTGAACAGGAGGTTCTGCAGATTCTTCACCACTTCATTTTTATTTTCTGCTTTTTTCCAGTCCAACACCACCTGCCGAAGTTTCCGCTCCATATCTTTCAGATAGGCCAACCGTTCTTCGGTGATTTTATTCTGGTTCTTCAGCAATTCTACTTCCTGCCGGTGCCGCTCCTTGTTCATCACCACTTCCATTTCCTTTTTCAGGCGTTCATTTTCTTTCATCAGCCGGTTCAGTTCCTTCTTTTCCTTTTCCAGATGCTGCAAATCCTGTTCCGTTCTGTTCAGTAGTCTGTCCAGTTTAAAATGATCCTCATCCACCAGTTTGCGGGCACGGTTGATCAGGTGTTTGGGTAAACCGATTCTTTCCGCAATGGCAAATGTGTAGGAACTTCCCGGCTTTCCGGTAATCAGTTTGTACATCGGCAACAGGTTTACCTCATCAAACTGCATGGCGCCGTTCAGGATACCCTGGGTATGATTGGCCATCACTTTCAGGTTCAGGTAATGCGTTGTTACCACACCATAGGAATGTCTGCGGGAAAGTTCTTCCATGATTACTTCGGCAAATGCTCCGCCCAGATTGGGGTCGGACCCGCTTCCCAGCTCATCTATAAAGAACATGGTTCTGCCGTTGGCATTTTCCATGAAATGCTTCATGTGCAGCAGGTGGCTGGAATAGGTACTCAGTTCGAACTGCAGATTTTGTGTATCGCCGATATGAATAAACAATTGCTTGAAAATACCCATTTGCGATAATGCACTTACCGGAACCAGCAAGCCGCTTTGCAGCATCAGCTGATTCAGCCCAATGGTTTTCATGGTAACGGTTTTACCTCCGGCATTGGGGCCGCTGATCACCAGGATCCTGTGCTGGTCGTTGAGGGTTAAGCTAACCGGAATGGTAGGTTTAGCCGAAGTCTTATTGTATAAAAAAAGCAATGGATGGTATGCGTTCACCAGTTGCACCTGCGCTTTGTCCGATACCTCGGGAAGGTTGGCATTCATATTAACTGCCAGCCGGGCTTTAGCCCTGATGAAATCATATTCGCCAATGATCTGGAGGTATTGCGACAGTAAGGGTGCATACACCGATAAGCGGGCAGTAAGTGCCCGGAGAATTCTTTGTACTTCCTTTATTTCATCATTCTCCAGCGAAAAAACAGCATTGTTCAGTTCAATGGTTTCCTCTGGCTCAATAAAGGCCGTTTTCCGGCTGTCGCTTTCTCCGTGGAGAATACCTTTCACCTGTCGCTTGTGTTCGGAGAACACCGCAATCACCCTGCGACCATTGCTGAAGCTTTCGTCTATATCGGCAGTGTATCCTGCTTTGGCCATTTTCTGAACCACTTTCTCGAACATCCTCCGCAGTTCATTGCGGCGTTTGAAAAGACTGAGCCTGATTTTCTGCAACTCGTCGGATGCATTGTCTTTTACCACGCCGGAATCGTCCAGTACCTCATTGATCATTTCCACAATGATCTTTTCATAATAACTGTCTTTGATTACTTCGGTTAATGCAGGAAAAGCAATTCTTCTTTCATTGTCGAACCAGCGAAATATGCTGCCAATGCTTTCGGTCAGCTTTTTGATCTGCATCCATTGTTCGCCGGTAATCAGGGCGCCGGGTATGGAAAGCAGCTTGATGTCTTTGCTGATGTTCAGGGTGAACTCATTGGGGAAATACTGCTGTTGCAGCAGGATCATTTTGTATTCATGGGTTTGCCGCAGTTCTCTGTCGATGTAATCTTTCCTGGTATGGATGCGCAGATTGGCGGCTTTTTGCCTGGAGATGTCGGTTTTGCACAGTTCCGCCAACAGATCTTTTACTTTGTCAAATTCCAGCTGTGATAACGCCGATTCCGGGTATAAACGCATGAGAGAGCCTTTTCAATTTAGGGTGCAAAGGTAAGCCCCGGAAGCAACTCTTTATGCATATCGGTGCGTAGCTGCTTTTTTTGCTGCAGGAAACAGCCGGATCAGGGAGTACAAAATGAATGCCAACTGAAGCAAAACCTGGGTGCCCAGCACCAGGTAGGTGAAAAAACCTGCTTCCATGCCCAACTGGTTTTGAGGAGTTTCCAGTAACGGAGAGGCCTGATGGGGAAATGCCGGCTGAATAACCTGGTAGGTAAACAGACCTGCTGCCATCAGAAAAACAGACCCCATGATATGAATTTTACAAATGAATGTGTTCCGGATATCCTGCTCCCGTAAAAAACAATGGAACACATATGGAACCAGTAAAACGGTAATCTGTGTAATCAGCAGATTATTGCTCAGAAAAACGGGGGCAGATGCACTCAGATATGGATTGATAAAGAGTACCTGATAAAACAGGATTTGCAGGCCGGAAAAAAGCATCGGCGCAGCAAGCAGCAGCATTTCCATACGGAAATACCACTCCTTTTTGGATGGAGCTGTTTGATTCATAGCGGTTACGGGTACGTAAATATACCAAAATGTATGAATGTGGCAATGATCTTCGGCCAGTATTTAAAGAAGGGTTAAACTATACAGGAGGATCTGCTGTTATATCGCAAGCATGTATATTTAGGCTCTTATACCATGAAAAAAATATCCCTTATTTTATTTTCTGTTGGGTTGTGCCTGGGTTCCTGCGCAGCTCCCGACAAGCAATCAAAAGAGAAAACCGTTTATATGGATAATGCAATTGATCCTGAAGGAATTAAAACCGATACCGCTACTTTTGGTGAAGGTTGTTTCTGGTGCACAGAAGCCTTTTTTCAGCGGCTGGACGGGGTTATTCATGTACTGAGTGGCTATGGAGGCGGTCATGTGGAGAACCCGACCTACGAGCAGGTATGTGATAAGAATACCGGTCATATAGAACTCTGCCGCATTGTGTACGATCCTTCCAAAATTACCTACGATGAATTGCTGGAGGTATTCTGGAAAACCCACGACCCCACCACCATGGACCAGCAGGGCAATGATGTGGGACCACAATACCGCAGTGCTATTTTTTACCACAATGCAGCGCAAAAAGAAAAGGCCGAGAAATATAAAGCAGCCCTGGACAAAAGTGGTGCCTGGGCAAAACCAATCGTAACCGTGATAGAGTCCTTCAAAAACTTTTATCCTGCGGAGAGCTATCACCAGGATTATTACAACAACAACCAGAACCAGGGCTATTGCCGTTTTGTAATTCAACCTAAACTGGAAAAATTCGAAAAAGTATTTAAGGATAAGTTGAAGAAGCATTGATTTTTGCCCTTCGCAGTTCGAGCAGGTTCAGGGCATTGGGCCCAAACCCGCTGATATGGGGTTGTACCAGGTGTATGGCCATATCGTACCATACCGGAATTACCGGAGCGTCGTTGATGACGATCTGATCCATTTTCCGGTACAAATCATAGCGAACAGAATCGTTGGTTTCCTGCAAGGCACGTTCATAGAGTGCATCAAACTCCCGGTTGGCATAGCGGGTATAATTGGGCGGAGCTGGATTTTTGCTGTAAAACATGGCCATATAGTTTTCCGCATCCGGATAATCGGCAATCCAGCTTCCCCTGAAAAACAAGGCCTGGGATTTGGCCGTCTGTTCCAGCAACAGACTCTTTTGTACTACTTCTACCTGCACTTTAATACCGATCTCTTCTATCTGGCGGGCAATAAAACTGGCCACATCTGCATAAATGGCAATGGTCAGTAATTTAACCGGAGGCTGGTTCGCAGTATTGTATCCCGACTGCTTTACCAGTTCCCTGGCTTTTTCCGGATCATAATGATATCCTTGTACGGTTTCTGTATTGCGCGAAGGCAGTCCGCCCGGAACAAAACCTGCTTCGGCAGGAATGCCAATGGAATTGCGCATGTACATCATCAGCTGCGGACGGTTAATGGCATAGTTCATGGCCTGCCGGATGGCTTTTAACCGTGTGGGTGCGTTTTTGACCAGATCGTTTTTTTCGTCTACCAGAATACCCAGGTATTCTGTGTTCAGGTAAGGATGTTTTTTCAACTGAATTTTGTTGCTCCATTCGGGTCGCAGCAAGCCTTTTTTAGACAGAATCTCGTCTTTAAAAGAAGCATCAATATCATTGATGAAACTGAGCCTGCCCTGCCTGAACTGCAGGAACTCCGTGGCCTTATTGTCGTAAAAACTCAGTTTCACAGCGTCCAGGTAGGGCAACCGCTTACCGGAAGAATCCCGCTCCCAGTATTGTTCATTTTTGTGGAGGATCATGGCTTCTCCTTCATCCCAGGAAACAAATTTAAACGGGCCAGTACCGCAGGGATGGCTTCTGAAATCCTTGCCATAATGTGCCACTATCTCCCTGGGAACAATGCTGCAGTATTGCATGCTGAGGATACCCAGGATGGGTTGAAACGGGCTCAGCAGTTTCAGCTGAAATGTACTGTCGTTTAAAGCAAGGAAACCATTTTCGGCAATCCGGTTATTGAAAATCCAGGCACCGCTGCTGGCCACCGATTTGTCCTGGATCCTGCCGAGACTGTATACCACATCAGCGGCAGTAAGCTTCCTTCCCTTTCCTCCGGGAAACAAGGGATCATCGTGAAAGAATACGGAATCGCGGAGGTGAAAAGTATAAATGGTTCTGTCGGCGCTGATCTCCCAGCTTTTGGCCAGGGATGGCACGATGTTGAGGTTGCTGTCTATTTCCACTAACGTATTGTACAACTGGTGTACCGCCCACATGATGCTCTGGTTTTTGGCAAAAGCAGGATCCAGCGTGGCAATGCCGGTAGCTTCATTGTAATAAAATACCTGCTTTTTTTCTGCAACCATTTCGGTGCAGGATACCGTTGTAAAAAGGGAAACAATCAACAGCACATATCCCGAAAAATAAAGCAGTTTGGTATTGGCTTTTACAAACATGATTCTGAATATCCTACTTTTAAACCATGAATATAAGAACAGTTGCCATCAGCAGCATTTTTTTTCTCCTCTCCTTTTGTTTACAGGGGCAGACTGTTGTTGAAAAAAAATATACCAAAGCAGACAGCCTGCGGGGCAGCATTACCCCGGAGCGGGCCTGGTGGAACCTCTTGCATTATAATCTTCAACTCACGCCAAACATTGCGCAGAAAACGCTGCAGGGCAATGTGGAAGTGCGTTTCAGGGCTGTTAAAGCCGGAAGGTATTTGCAGATCGACCTACAGCAGCCACTAATCATCGACAGCGTAACAACGGTCGTTTCGGCAACAAAAAGCAGGCTGCTTTCTTTCAAAAGAGACAGCAATGTAGCCATCATCGACTATGGTAAAATACTTTTATCCGGAAAACAATCTTCCATCCGCGTTTACTATCATGGCACTCCCCGCGAAGCAGTTCACCCCCCATGGGACGGTGGGGTAAGCTGGAAAAAAGATGCCAGTGGTTCCCCGTTTGTAGCCACTTCCTGTCAGGGGCTGGGCGCCAGTTCCTGGTGGCCCTGTAAAGATCATCAGGCAGATGAGCCCGATGCCGGGATGCTGATTTCGATCCGGGTACCTGATACTCTTACTGCCGTATCCAACGGCCGGTTGAAACAACAGATTCAACACGGAGACTGCACCAGAACCTGGGTATGGGAAGTTAAAAACCCGATTAACAATTATGGGGTGAGTATGAATATTGGAAAGTACAGCCTCATTAAAGAGCAATTCAAAGGAGCATCTGGCATGCTGAGCCTGGATTACTATGTGCTGCAGCCCGGAAAAGACAGCGTATTACAGCAATTAAAACAGGTAAAACCCATGCTGCAATGTTTTGAACACTGGTTTGGCTCTTATCCTTTTTATAAAGACGGATACAAACTGGTAGAAGTGCCCTATCTGGGAATGGAACACCAGAGTAATGTGGCTTATGGAAATAAATTCAAAAACGGGTACCTCGGTAAGGATTTGTCCGGAACGGGCTGGGGACTGAAATGGGATTTTATCATCGTTCATGAAAGTGGTCACGAATGGTTCGGCAATAACATTACTTCCAGAGACATTGCAGATATGTGGATTCACGAAGGGTTCACCAATTACAGCGAAACCTTGTTTACGGAATGGCTGGATGGAAAAGAGGCAGGCAACGACTATAATTTCGGCAGCCGGAAAAATATTCAGAACGACCGGCCAATTATTGCACCCTACCAGGTGCAGGCAACCGGAAGCGGAGACATGTATTATAAAGCATCATCCATGATTCACAGTATTCGCATGGCCATGAACAACGACGAAAAATTCCGGGCAATGCTCCGGGCCATGAATCGCAAGTACTGGCATGGAACGGTTTCCACTTCCGATTTGGAGCAATTCATGCCGCCTTATACCGGTTTTTCTGTTAAAGGAATTTTTGATCAATACCTTCGTGGTATTCAGGTACCGGTGCTGGAGTATTACCTGTCTTATCAAAAGGATAAGCTGGTTTACCGCTGGATTGATGCGGTGGAGGGGTTCGATCTCCCACTGTGGGTTCCGGTGGGCGGAGATACCTTACGGATTAATCCCAAAGCCAATCAATGGCAGGAGCTTCCATTGAAACCGGGTCAGGCCGAAATGCTTCGGTTAAAGGATCTGAATAAATACT
>JAQTZD010000030.1:14933-31578 GCA_028687975.1 Sediminibacterium sp. | reverse complement strand
AGCCGCAGAAACCAATACCGGTAGATCCAGATCAGCAAACAATAAGCTGCAATAATGGCTATGACGATTGATAAAAAGGCTGCGGTCATCTACAACAAAGAAAACCATTATCCCGATACAAAAAAAGAAGCAATCTGTTTTGCATATTTCTCCTGCAACAACTGATGCCCTGCTTCCAGTTCGGCCACCTGTACCAGGTGTTTCATATTTTTTCCAAACTGGTGCCCTCTCCAGGTCGGAATGATTCGGTCGTGCTTCCCGAAGATGAGTTGTACCGGCACTTTATACTGTTTTATCAACGGCTTTACCTTACCGGGATGGGGTCTGAACCGGCGGTTGGTGGTCCAGATTTTATACAGCATTTTCCTGCTATCTGCATCGTCCAGGTAATAATGTGCAAACTTGCTGATCCGCTTGTTGAAAATGCGGAGCTGTTCCGCCATATTGAGCAGACTGAACAACGAACCAGGATACTGCATAGCATATCGAAAAATCCGGTTCCCCAGTTTGGTTTGGGTACTGATCCACTGCCATTTGTTTTTATGCAGGCCATCGGGAGCAACCAGCACTATGCGGCTAACCTGGTGTGGCATCAGCTCAAATATTTTTAAGGCCATCCTGCCTCCCATGCTGTATCCGAATAAAATGACCGGTTCCCGGGATTCGCCCATGATCTGTTGCATCTGTTGAAGCAGCTCCTCCGGCCTGAAAAGCAGCTCTCCCTGCCAGTCCGTTTCGCCGTGAAACGGGGCATCGATGGCGATCAGGGTAAAATCCCTGCCCAGATAAGGCTCAAAAATGCCAAACCGTTCCGCAGATTCCCCGTAACCATGAAAACAGAATATCATTTGGGGGCCTGTTCCATAACGCCTGTAATGGAGCTTGGAAGGACCATATGGTATAAACTGGCTGCTCATAGGCTTTTAAGCTAAATTTTACCAATTAATTCTTGGTAGTATCAAAGAAACGAACTTATTTTGAAATTAGTTGCATAACTAACTATATGTCAAACAACCAAATTATGCGGGGGGAATTTAAAAGAGGGGAGTTATACAGCGTGATCAATGGCATGGCTTCTACCGCAGTGGCAAGAAGATTGCAGAAGAATTTCAGGAATGCAGGACTGGAGATCACCATTGAACAATGGAGTGTTTTATATCACTTATGGAAGGAAGATAAACTGAGTCAGCAGGAGCTTTGTAACAGAACTTTTCGGGACAAACCCAGTATTACCCGGTTGATCGATAACCTGGAAAAGCAGCAACTGGTTAAACGGATTGCTTCTCCTACCGACAGAAGAATTAACCTGGTAGCATTAACGGATGCGGCATATGAACTGCAAGACATTACCATCGATCTGGCCAATCAAACCATGAGTGAGGCCCTGGTCGGCGTAAGCAAACAGGAAATAGAAACGGTTAAATCTGTTTTTCAAAGGGTGTACGACAACCTCACAGGAGGCGTTCCGGACATCATTGATAAATAACTGCCGAAAAAAAACTTATACATAATAAACATTTAAACTAACGACAATGGAAGCCACCAACAAAGCAAAAGCCCTTCAGGGCGGCGAGTGGATTATCAAAGAAAGCAACCCGTATGAAACTTTCATTCCGGAAGATTTCAACGAAGAACAATCCATGGTAATGGACATGTGCGAGCAGTTTCTGCAAACGGAGATCCTTCCAGTTGTGGAAAGGATCGATAAGCAGGAACCCGGTCTCGTTCCTTCATTGATGGAAAAAGCCGGAGAACAGGGATTGTTGTCTACCTCTTTCCCGGAAGCCTACGGCGGACTGGGTAAGGATTTCATTACCTCCACCATAGTAAACGAAGGACTCGGAGGAGGCCATTCTTTTTCTGTAGCCATTGCCGCACATACCGGTATCGGTTCTTTGCCAATTCTATATTTTGGTACCGAAGCGCAGAAACAAAAATATATTCCCAAACTGGCCAGCGGCGAGTGGAAAGGGGCTTATGGACTAACAGAGCCCAACAGCGGCAGTGACGCATTGAGCGCAAAAACCGTTGCTAAACTCAGCGACGATGGAAAATACTATATCCTGAACGGACAAAAATGCTGGATCACCAACGGTGGTTTTGCAGATGTGTACACCGTATTTGCAAAAATTGACGGCGATAAATTCACCGGCTTTATTGTAGAGCGTGGTACAGAAGGATTTACCCAGGGTCCGGAAGAGCACAAGATGGGTATTAAAGGATCTTCCACCGTTCAGCTGTACTTCCAGGACTGTAAGGTTCCTGTAGAGAATGTACTCGGTGAAATTGGCAAAGGTCATATCATTGCCTTTAACATCCTGAACATCGGCCGTTTAAAATTATGCGCTGCTACTTTAGGCGGAGCTAAAAAAGCAACCGATACTTCTGTTAAATATGCGGTTACCAGAGAACAGTTCAAACTGCCTATTGCCAAATTCGGCGCCATCAAGCATAAAATGGCAGAAATGGCCATTCGTTTATGGGTTTGCGAAAGTGCTCTCTACCGGACAGCCAAATGGATCGATGATAAGGAACACGAACTGGCAGCAGGTGGTAAAACATTTGCGGAAGCGTTGTTGGGTGCAGCAGAAGAGTACGCAATTGAGTGTGCCATTCTGAAAGTATTCGGTAGTGAAACACTCGACTATGTGGTGGATGAAGGTGTGCAGATTCATGGTGGTAACGGATTCAGCGATGAGTATATGATTTCAAAAGCTTATCGCGACAGCCGGATCAACCGCATTTATGAAGGCACCAATGAAATCAACCGTTTATTAACGGTGGATATGGTATTGAAGCGTGCAATGAAAGGCAAACTGGATTTAATGGGGCCTGCTATGGCAGTTCAGAAAGAACTGATGAGCATTCCTGATTTCGGAAGCGAAGACGAAGGTCCTTTTGCAAAAGAATTGAAGGCCGTTGCCAACTTTAAGAAAGCCATCCTGATGGTTGCCGGTGCAGCAGTACAAAAACTGATGATGCAACTGGATAAAGAACAGGAAATCCTGATGAATATTGCCGATATGTCTATTGAATTATACCATGTGGAAAGCGCATTGCTTCGTGTAATGAAACTGACCAGGGATAAGGGAGAAGCTGCAACAACCCTGTACGCCGACATGATGAGGACTTATTTGTACGATGCTGCAGATCGCATCAACAAATCCGGTAAGGATGCATTGAATGCATTTGCAGACGGCGACGAACTGCGCATGATGCATATTGGCCTGAAGCGTTTCACCAAAGTGGAAGCATACAACAGCAAAGATGCCCGCAGAAGAATTGCAGAGCGTCTGGTAGCAGACAACGGATACAAGTTGTAATCCGATTCAACCATAAAAAAAGCGCCTGCATTGCAGGCGCTTTTTTTATGGTATATGCAAACGATTTTTTTACCTTCAGTAAATGAAACAATACCTCATTTTACTGGCGGTAATGATCTGCTTAAGTACTGCTGCGCAGGAAAGCGCACAAGTAGTTCCGCGATACGGACGCACAACCGGGAAACTGCCTGCACTGGCATATGGCCAGGGCGAAGACCGGCTGGGCGGCGCCAAAATGGGGTATATAGATACCAATGTATTGCTGAAAATTGTTGATTCGGCAAAAGGTATGTACAAGATACAGTTGTCTAAATGGCACAGTGCATACCTTGATAAATCCTTTATAAAAGCAGATTCCGCTTCACCGGTTAAAAAGCCGTTTTATGTTACCGGATCATTTGTAGCAAAGGGAGATTCCCTTTTGGATTACCTGAATATAAGTTTACCGGAAAAACTTCCATACAAAACATGGATGGAAATCGGCCCTTCCAGGATCATGATCGATTTGTTTGGCGTGCAAAGCAATACCAACTGGGTTACCCAGCTCAGCAGCCTGAAAGAAATCAAAAACGTGTATTACAACCAGGTAGAAGATGATCTGGTAAGGGTAACGGTTGAACTGAAACACCAGCAGCACTGGGGGTATGGTATCGGCTACAAAGGCAATACCCTGCAATTGCGCGTGAAGCGACAGCCTGCCATACCAGACATCCGCAAACTCACCATTGCCATCGATGCAGGACACGGGGGAACCAATGCAGGTTCAACCGGACCCCTGCTCAACACTTCGGAGAAAGAATATACTTTGCGCTTTGCTAAAGCCCTGGAAAAATCATTGAAAAAATTAAAAGTGAAGAAGGTCATTATGACCCGTTCAAGCGATACAACTTTCGACAACAAAGACCGGATCCTCTGGTTACAGGAACAAAACCCCGACCTGCTGATTTCCCTGCACCTGAATTCCAGCTCCAATCCGGCCATCAAAGGCGTTAGCACTTATTACAAGCATATTGGTTTCAGACCCCTTACCCAAACTGTGCTGAAACGAATGCTGGAACTGAAACTGGAAGAGTTTGGCAACATTGGTCATTTCAATTTTGCATTGAATTCACCAACGGAATTCCCCAACTGTTTGGTGGAGATAGCTTTTGTGAGCAATGAATCCGATGAAAAAAGAATTGTGAAACCCCTGTTCCATACACAAGTGGCTTCCAAAATACAACTAGGTATTATCGACTGGCTGAATGCGATTAAACTAAACAAAAACTAACGCCGGATTTCTACCCTTGTTCCTACGGGCAATAGGCTGAACAGCTCCTGTATATACATATTCTTGGTACTGATACAACCCTCTGTCCAGTTGCGGTACTGATCAATCACATTGTCTCCGTGGGGAAGCGTTCCATGAATACCGATTTCTCCGCCAATCTTTGCGTTGGCAGGGATCAATCCTGCAGCTTTTCGCTGATTAAACTTCTCCATACTCTCCTGATTGGGATAATCAATCATCAAAAAGCGGGTCCATTTCTGGTGCGCTCTTTTCCCTGCAATATGAAATACCCCTTCGGGTGTTTTCCGGTCGCCCTGCATCATTTTATCTCCCAGATCCTGGCTGCCAAAAACAACCGGGTAGGTGGCCATCCACTCACCGGTGGAGTCGTACACTTTCAGGGCATACTCACTTTTGATCACATACACCGAATAAGTGTCTTTATCTGCCGTAAGGGGATTGATGGTTTTGTGCTTTCTGAACGATGTGGTAATCAATACCCCACCCAACAGAACCATCCAGTAAGCCAGGGTTTTCATGAACGTTTTCTTTATTAACGGAAACTAAGAAAAATCATTGTGACTGGTTTGTTAATTATAATCAACTCATATATATAGAAACGCTCCCTGAAAAGGGAGCGACTATTAACATGAGAAAAAAGAGACGGATGGTTTACCAGCGGCTGAACCGGATCCCTACTGTATAAGGGAACTGTTCTACCCGGGTAATATCTTTCTGAAACTTGTTCAGGCTGTAAGAGCCATACAAACGCACCGGACCAATGCCCATTTCTCCGATGGCTGCAAATCTCCAGGGTTCCAGGTTAAAGTCTCCGTTGGTTTTTTGTTTACCCCGCTCCGCACTTACCTGTTTGTTTCTGCTACTCAACAGGTATCCGGCACTAACACCCGCACTAAAGCTGAAACCTTTCCGGTTGTTGGGTGTGGTATTCACATTCAGCATAAAAGGTACGGTCAGGTATCCTGCATACAGTTTGTTTTTGCTGAAGCCAATGGAATCGTTGTACACATATGGCTGAGGGTCTTTCCGGTAACTCAGGCGGGTATCATACCGGAAGTTGTACATTTCTAATCCAAGACCATATTTCAGGTTGAGTACATGCTTGCTCACATTCAGCTTCTGCATAAAGAACCAGAGGTTTACATTGGTCGATTTTCCGGTAATCAGGCGATAACTGTCTGCATTCACTGGACCATCTGCTGGTCTGAGTGTTCTGAAATAACTGCCAGCCTGGGCATAGGTATAATCTGTATTGTCTCTCATATTGGCAAATCCCAGATCCAGAATCCACCAGTTGGTACTGATATTTTTGTTTTTGGCCGGACGACGCTCTATTCGCAGGAGCATGTCGAGGTCGAGATTTTTATTGCTCTTTTTGTAACCGTCTTCATCATCTGTTCCACCCTTCTTTTTTTTGATGATGATGAAATTACCCACCTTAACGGTATCCGTTTTAATTTCGGTACTGTCGGTTTGTGCATAACCTGCACCCGCAGCAAAAAGGCATGCTGCCATTGTCAGAATTCTTTTCATAAAATTGTTTTACTTTTCTGTGTCGATTTTATCGTCTTCCTGTCTGGATTTTGAACGGAATATGGTACCCGCTTTTCTAAGGAAGCCGCGGAGTTTATCCTTGTTGATTTCCATAGTACCTACATAAAGACTTTTACTATTATCATTTGTAACGAGTTCCTTGTATACCGTTGGCCTGATCAGGTCTGCATGGTCATTGTCTGCTGCCTGGGCCTGCGTATTATTTAATTGTTTCACCTCAAGATCCTCTGCTCCAATGTTTCCGGTTTCTGTTTGCGAATTGGCTGCACTTATCGTTTCTGCAATTGCTGATCCCTGGTTTTCCGGAAGGGTCACTTCACCGGAAGATGCAATCAACTGACTGTTGTCCGGAGCCTGTGCTTCTGAACTGCCCCTTTTTTCAGCCACCAGCCTTCCTGTTGCATTATTTTTTGCCATCAGTTGCGGAGCAACTGTTCCGGACTGCTGCGCTACAGGCTCAGCCTGTAAGGGCTTGCTGCCTTTGTTCTCCAGTACCGGACTTTGCGAAACTTTCACCCCGGCATTGGCCGCCAGCGGAGCCGGATTCTTTTGCAGGGTATCATCCGGAACCAACATCCAAACGGAGAAAGCAAGGCCGGTTAATACGGCGGCAACCGCTATTCTCCGCCACATCATGAAAACAACCGGCTTTTCTTTTTGTTCTTTCCGGTACAAGACCGATTTATCCGGGAAAGTGATCTGTTCCTGCGGAAGTTTTGCTTGCTGAAACAGTAAGAATTCAGCCTGTAACTGCGGGTGCTGCAAAACAAAGAGCTCTGTTTGCTGCTGCTCGGCAGGAGTAAGCTCTCCGTCTACATACAGCAGAAAATATTCCGTATAATTATTCAGTGAAATGCCTGCAGATTCCTGTTTCATCAGGATGGTCTTATCCGGAAAAAACAATTGCTCGTCGTCTTCCTGCAATTTGGCATCCTGCAACAAAGCCAGTTCTTCGGCCAGGTCCGGATTCTCCGCTACAAAAAGCGCTACAGCTTCCTGTTCGGCTACAGACAGTTCCCCGTCTATCCAGAGCAGAAAATAAGTTTCGTAATTATGGCGGGTAATTTGCATGTTGTTATTGTACGTTTTCGGGGCTTACCAGATAATTCTTCAATATCACTCTCGCACGGTGCAGGTATACTTTTACCTGACTTTCGTTCAGATCCATGATTTTTCCGATCTCCTCATAATTGTATCCTTCATAATCTTTCAGCATCACCAGACTTCTTTGCGTTTCATTCAGCCTGTTCAACGCCTCCATCAGTATTTTCCGCATATTCCCATGCTGCTGGTACTGCGTTCTTCCATCTTCAGAAAAATCCTCCTTCAGCTGAATCCGTTTATTTTTCCGGATATGATCAATCATTTGGTTATACGCCACAGTAAACAGGTAAGATTTGGACTTTGCTGTTTCAACTGAATCCCTGTTTTTCCATAATTTCTCGAAAGCGGTTTGTACAATATCCCGTGCGTCCTCCTCGTGCCGGAGATTCTTTACGATAAAGCGGTAAAGATTATCGGCATATTCGTTCACACAATGATTGTACTCTCGTTCGGTCATAAACAGTTTCTACAGGTCTCAGTAATTGTTTTGTATACTATTGGTACGTGCCAATGGGAGATTTGTTACAAAACTTGCAAAAAAAGTTGACTTGATTAGTAGCCGGCCACTTTTATCAGGTACAGCAGGGAAACCACCACTATAATAAAAACGAGCAGGGAACCATAAAAATAGATCCCACCGCTTCTGGAAACAGCCATCTGACGGGCTTCGTCCATATGAGAAAATTCCTGAATAATACTTAAAAAAGTCTGTTTCCCCCCAAAAGCGGCAAAGCTGATCAGATAAATAAATGCCAGTAATATGATAATTCCTACCCTTCCGGCCAGTTCCCAGTAATGAAGTTCAAATAACAAATCGTAGATATCGTTTCTCCGGTTATTCACCAGAAAATACATAATATATATTCCTGCAATACTTAATACGTTGGCAATCCATGCGATACCAATCATATGCACTCCGTTTGTTTTTACCTGAAGCGCCCTTTTCTGCGCACGGAGCACAGAATAATCATGACAAATGACTGCTTTAAATATATTCATCTCAATAGAGGGCTCCCAACAATGGAAGCTATGTTTTAAAGTTAACTTTAAAACTGTACCAGACAAATTTATTCGATTTGCCCGGAATTTAGTAAGTAATCATCTGCTCCTGGATCGCCTCCGGAATTTCCCTCCACTCATATTGCTGGTTCCGGAGCTGTGGTTCAAATCCTGCTTCCCGGATGGCATCCTGCATGGTTCTGTAGGTAAACCGGTGCGGCGCACCGGCAGCGCTCACCACATTCTCTTCGATCATAATGCTGCCAAAATCATTGGCTCCGGCATGCAGACAAATCTGTGCAGTTTGCTTACCCACCGTTAACCAGCTGGCCTGAATATTTTTGATATTGGGGAGCATGATCCGGCTGATGGCAATCATACGGATGTATTCGTCCGGTGTAGTCAGGTTATGAACACCCCGGATCTTGGTAAGCAGGGTATCTACATCCTGAAATGTCCAGGGGATAAACGCCAGGAATCCTTTTGCATGCTCCGGTTTCATTGCCTGTACCTCCCGGATTCTTACGAGGTGTATAAAACGTTCTTCCAGGGTTTCCACATGACCAAACATCATGGTAGCACTGGTTGTAATATCCAGTTTATGGGCTTCGTGCATCACTGCCAGCCACTCATCTGCACCACATTTTCCTTTGGAAATCAGCCTGCGGACTCTGTCTACAAGAATTTCAGCGCCTGCGCCGGGCAGGGAATCCAGACCGGATTCTTTCAGTGCCTTCAACACCTCGTGGTGACTCTTATTGGAGAGCTTGGCAATATGCGCCACTTCGGGTGGTCCGAGTGCATGCAGTTTAATGGTGGGGTATTCCTGCTTCAGCTGGCGGAAAATATTGGTATAAAAATCCAGGCCCAACTCAGGATGATGCCCGCCCTGTAACAGCAGCTGGTCTCCGCCATACTTGATGGTTTCTTCAATCTTGGTTCTGTAGGCCGGCATTTCGGTGATATATGCTTCCGGATGGCCGGGAATCCGGTAAAAATTACAAAACTTACAATTGGCAATGCATACATTGGTCGTGTTTACGTTCCGGTCGATCTGCCAGGTTACTTTACCATGCGGAACCTGAATTTTCCGGAGTTCATCTGCGATATGCATCAAATCGGCCAAAGGCCCGTGTTCAAATAAAAACATTCCCTCTTCCTTTGTCAGAAATTCAAAGGCCAGGGCTTTTTGGTATAAATCTGCTAATTGCATAATAAATGTATAAACGGTACAAAGGTAATGTTGTTCGGTGTGAACTGATGCAACCTTCTCCTAATTTGCCTTGTATATTTGCAGACCCGGTTATTCCTTCTTAAATTTCGCATATGCTGCGCCGCCTGCTTCTGGCTATTGGCCTCATTTCCGGCTTGAATGGATTTTCCCAAGAGGAATTTATTGCCCCGGAATGTCAATTAATTACCCGCATATCATTTTACCAGCTATCGGGGGGAATTATCATTGTAAAAGCGCAACTGGACCAGTTTGCAGATTCTCTTAACTTTGTGTTCGATACGGGCAGCGGAGGTATTTCGCTGGATTCGGCAACAGCTGCCGGGCTGCATATCCCGCTCACCAAAAGCGAAAAAACCATTCGGGGGATTGCAGGCATCCGAAATGTTGATTTTGCCGAAAATCACCAGCTCAGTTTCCCCGGCCTGAATGCGGGAAACCTCGATTTTCATATCAACGACTACGAACTACTAACCAGTGTTTACGGAATCCGGATTGATGGAATCATCGGATACAGTTTTATCCGCCGGTACGTAATCCGGATAGACTACGATGCTAATATGCTGGAAATATATACTCCCGGTACGTTCAGGTATCCAAGAGGAGGCTACCTGCTGCGACCCAATTTTACCACTTTACCAAGACAAATGGCCCAGTTGGAAGACAGCAGAAAAGTGAATACAAGACTGATTTTTGATTCGGGGGCAGGACTATGCTTTTTACTTTCCAGGGATTTCATAGAAGACAGCAGCCTTTTCAAAGCCAAGAAAAAGTATTTTCCTACGCAGGCAGAGGGTTTGGGAGGCAAAAAACAAATGGAACTGACCGTGATCAAATCGGTTAAAATAGGTCCTTTCAGGTTCAGGAATGTACCCGTACATATTTTCGACGACACTTACAATATTACCTCCTATCCCACCCTGGGGGGCATTATGGGAAACGACCTGCTGCGAAGATTCAACGTCATCCTCAATTATCCCCAGCAAACCATACATATCCGGCCCAACCGGCATTACAATGAACAATTCGATTACAGCTATACAGGGCTGGGGATTTACCAGATAGATGGAGAAATTAAAGTGATTGATATTGTGAAAGGTTCCCCCGGAGACAAGGCCGGATTCAAAAATGGAGACATCATTTTTGCGGTGGAAAGTAATTTTTCCAAAAACATTCAAACCTATAAAAACCTGTTCCAGAATGCCATTGGCAAAATAAAAGTAGTTGTGTTCCGCAATGAAGCGCCACTGGTACTTACCATGGATGTAAAAGATATCCGCAGATAGCAGCCTCCCTTTGGGGATTTATACTTTCAATGAACTATTTTGCGTGCTGATTTGTGACTATGATACTATACAACAGGTTTACTTTAGACAACGGTTTAACCGTTTTGGTACATGAAGACACTGCCACACCAATGGCCGTTGTAAATGTACTCTACGATGTAGGAGCACGCGATGAACATCCGGACAAAACCGGTTTTGCCCATTTATTTGAGCACCTGATGTTTGGTGGGAGCATCAATATACCCGAATACGACGAGCCCCTTCAACGGGCGGGCGGAGACAACAATGCCTATACCACCAACGACCTGACCAACTATTATTGCCAGCTTCCTGCGCAGAATATCGAAACTGCTTTCTGGCTGGAGAGCGACCGGATGCTGAGTCTGGCTTTCAGCGAAAAAAGCCTGGCCGTTCAGCGAAAAGTAGTTTGCGAAGAATTCAAGGAACACTACCTCAACAAACCCTATGGCGACATCTGGCATAAAATGCGCGAACTGGCATATAAAGTTCATCCGTACAAATGGATGACCATCGGTCGTGAATTGAGCCACGTGGAAAATGCACATATTGATGATGTAAAGCATTTCTTTTTCAAGCATTACCGTCCGGTCAACGCAATTCTGGTAGTAGCTGGCAATGTAAAAACAGACAACATCAAACGTTTGGCTGAAAAATGGTTCGGACCAATTCCTTCAGGGGAAAAATATGTACGCGATCTTCCCCAGGAACCTGTACAACAGGAAGCACGCAAACTGCAGGTTGAGGCGGCAGTACCTCTGGATGCCTTTATCAAAACCTGGCATATGGATGCCCGTCTCGAGAAAGGTTACTATGTGGCAGATCTGCTGACCGAAATTCTGGGTGGTGGCGGTTCATCACGCCTTTACCAGGCACTGGTAAAAGAACAAAAACTCTTCTCCAACCTGGATTGTTATCATTTCGGAACCATGGACGCCGGATTGCTTACTATTGAAGGCAAGCTGGTAAAAGGAACCGGTATGGAGCAGGCCGAAAACGCTATTACCGCAGAGCTGGAAAAAATACAGCAAACACCCATCGGAGAAGCAGAACTTACTAAAGTAAAGAACAGAACGGAAAGTGTGATTGCATTCGAAGACATGAGCGTAATGAGCAGAGCCAACAGCCTGGCCATGTATGAGCTCATGGGCGATGCGGCTCTAATGAATACAGAGCTCAACAAATACAGGCACATCACAACCGAGGATGTGACTCAGCACAGCCTGCAGATTTTCCGAGAGTCCAACAGCAATACCATCTACTATCACGCCAAGTAACAGATCAAATAACAGCAATGACTTTAAACAGAACCATTACCCCTCCCATAACAGATGCCGTAAGCTTTGATCTGCAGTTAAAAAAATGCAACCAGTATCAACTGGATAATGGCGTGCCGGTTTACAGCCTGGATGCAGGCACACAGGAAGTACTGTTGATCGAATGGGTCTTTTATGCCGGCAACTGGTATGAACAGAAAAACATTGTTGCTGCAACGACCAATTTCATGCTGAAGAACGGAACAGCGAAGCGAAATGCATTCAGCATCAATGAGCACTTTGAATTCTACGGAGCTTACCTGAACAGGAGCTGTTACAACGAAACTGCTACCATAACCCTGCACTGTCTCAGTAAACACATCAGTGAGTTATTGCCGGTAGTGGCGGAAATTATTGCGGCGTCTGTATTTCCGGAAGAAGAGCTGAACACCTATCGCAGGAACCAAAAACAACGACTGGAAGTAAATCTGAAAAAATGCGATTTCATTGCCAACAGGCTGATCGATGAATATGTATATGGCATTCAGCACCCATATGGAAAGTATACCTCCACACTGGATTACGACAACCTGAACAGAGAAGAACTGGTTGCATTCCACCGCAGTTTTTATACCGAAGGCAACTGCACCATTTTTACTGCAGGTAAAATTCCGGCCAACCTGGATAAGCAATTAAATGAAATTTTCGGGAAGTTGCCACTGCAACAAAAAACCATTCCTGTTATAGAACATCCATTGCACCCCTCCACCGAAAAAAAATTCAGCATCATCAATGATGCCGAAGGTGTTCAGGGCGCTATCCGAATGGCCAGACCTTTCCCCAACAGGCATCACCCGGATTATTCCAAAGTGCAGATCCTGAACAATGTATTTGGTGGCTTTTTTGGATCCAGGTTAATGAGCAATATCCGGGAAGACAAAGGATACACTTATGGCATACACAGTTATATCCAGAATCATATACACGACAGTGCCTGGATGATCAGCACAGAAGCCGGAAGAGAGGTTTGTGAAGCCACTATACAGGAAGTATACAAAGAAATGCAGGTGCTTTGCAATGAACCGATCGAAGAAGATGAATTGAGCCTGGTAAGGAACTACATGATTGGTTCCGTATTGGGAGAACTGGATGGACCGTTTCAGCTGATCTCCCGCTGGAAAAACTATGTACTGAACGGAGTGGATGAAAATTACTTCTACAACAGTGTGGCCCAGATTAAAACAACCGGTGCGGATGAATTACAGGATCTGGCGAAAAAGTACCTGAATCCGGATTCTTTTTACGAACTTGTAGTAATCTAAAAAAAACCTATGGGACGCTTCTTTACCAAAACAATTGCTACTGCAGTTGCGGTGCTGATTGTGGCCTACCTGCTTTCGGGGGTTACCATCGACAATACGGTTACAGCTTTGCTGGTAGCATTGGTACTGAGCTTACTAAACAACTTTGTGAAGCCAATTCTTATTGTGCTTACCATTCCCTTTACTGTACTCACGCTCGGAATATTTCTGTTGTTTATCAATGTCTTCATCATACAAATTGTTGATAAGATCGTTCCGGGTTTTGAGGTAAACGGCTGGTGGACTGCTTTGTTTTTCAGCTTTCTCGTTTCCTTGTTCACGTCTGTTATTGAATCCATCCTGGGCAAACCGGATGATTCCACACGTTCTTAACGCTGTTCAATCAAAGAAAAAACATAGCACATTTCAGTAGCAACCTGGGCCGACCGCTCTTTGTAAACAGTTTCCTGCTGCGGGGAACCGTCCGACAATTTTGGATCGCTGTAGGCAATTTTAAATCTTTCCTCAGCGCCAAATACAACCGGACAGGATTCATCTGCATGGTCGCAGGTTAAAACGGCTCCGTAGTTTACGCCGGGATTAGGAGCATCTGTATATTTTTTGGAAAATGCTTCTATCGGAGGCTCCTGATCGCTGAAAAAAACCTGATAATGCGGATTGGATTCATTGGCATTTCCGGTAATCCGGAATCCGGCGTTCTGCAAGGCCTTCACAGCATTGGGATTGAAAGCAGTGATCTCTGTTCCACCCGAATAACAAACCACTCCCCGTACCTGATAATAAGCTGCAGCAGCCTGGGCCCAGATTTGGGCAAAATGGCTTCTCCTCGAATTGTGTGTACAGATAAACGTGAGTAATACCTGCTGATGCTGCGCAGTTTTTTGCCCGATGTAACTGCTGAAACGGCGCAGCACCTCTTTTCGTTCGGCAGAGATGGAATTGAAACGTCCTTCTGCTGCTTGCAAAAATGACTTGATTTCAGGATAAAGAAGACTCATAGCTTGTATTTTTTTCGAAACCAAAAAGCAAGATTCACCAGGGCAATCAACGCGGGCACTTCGACCAATGGACCAATAACACCGGCAAATGCAGCGCCACTGTTGATCCCAAATACACCAATGGCCACCGCAATGGCCAGTTCAAAATTGTTGCCGGTTGCAGTAAAAGCAATTGCTGTGTTTCTGGAATAATCTGCTCCCATTTTTTTCCCGATGAAAAAACTCAGCAGAAACATGACAGCAAAATAAATCAGCAATGGAATAGCAATCCGAACCACATCTCCTGGAATCTGAACAATCAACTGACCTTTCAGACTGAACATAATTACAATGGTAAACAGTAAGGCCAGCAGCGTTACAGGTGATATAACAGGAAGGTATTTTTGATTGAACCATGCTTCGCCCTTCCATCGGATCAATAGGTATCGGCTGATAATACCCGCAGCAAATGGGATACCCAGAAAGATGCCGACTGTTTTAGCAATCTCTGCAATCGTAATAGATACGGGCAATCCCTCCACATCAAAATAAGGTGGTAAAACTGTTATGAAGAGATAGGCATAAAAACTATAAAAGAATACCTGGAAAATACTGTTGAGTGCTACCAATCCTGCAGCGTATTCCCGGTTGCCTTCCGCCAGTTCATTCCAAACAATCACCATGGCAATGCACCTGGCCAGTCCTATCAGGATCAACCCTACCATGTATTCGGGATAATCTTTCAGAAACAGAATGGCCAATACAAACATGAGCAGCGGACCAATCACCCAGTTCAGCAACAGAGAAAGCCCCAGCACTTTTGTATCTTTGAACACTTCCCCTATTTTACCATAGTTTACTTTGGCCAGCGGGGGATACATCATCAGTATTAAACCAATGGCCAGTAGTATATTGGTTGTGCCGCTGGAAAATGCATTCACAGAATCACTAACAGCGGGAAAAAAATACCCGATGCCAATTCCAAGTAACATGGCAGCAAAAATCCAAAGCGTAAGATAGCGGTCCAGAAAGGATAATTTTTTCCTTTCCGCAGCAGGATGGCAATTTTCCATAACAGTTCATTCGTTGGTTTTATCTTAGCAACAGCCTCCTCCCGGCGTACAACAGGTTTTCGCTGCAGGCTTTTCTGCATAAACAGTAATGCTGAAGATACCGGTTGTTCCGTTTTTGAAATCGACCAGTTCCTGTTCGCCCAGGTAATTCTTCAAAATATCATCCGGGATCACAATGGCTTTTTCTTTCTGAATGATAATATGATCAAATCCATTGTTGCTGATCAGTTCCAGGTAAACCTGCTTTTGAATAGCGCCGGAAACACAACCTGCATACATTTCCGCATCTTTCCGAAGTGCATCCGGAAGCTGGCCAACCAGCACCACATCGGAAATACTGAAATGGCCACCAGGTTTTAATACGCGGAAAATTTCTTTGAATACACCGTCTTTGTTCGGAACGAGGTTCAATACACAGTTGCTGACCACCACATCTGCTACATTAGATGCCAGTGGCATATTCTCTATATCGCCTTCGCGAAACTGCACATTGGTATAGCCCAGTTTAGCGGCATTTTCTTTTGCCTTCTCCAGCATAGCCGGGGTAAAATCGATGCCAATCACTTTTCCGGTTTCACCGGTTTCGGCCCTTGCAACAAAACAATCATTGCCTGCGCCACTTCCCAGATCTACTACGGTATCACCTGCTTTTATTTTTGCAAACTGTGTAGGCAACCCACAGCCCAATCCAAGATCGGCATCGGAATTATATCCCTTCAATTGGGTGTAATCATCACTCATGATATTATACACTTCAGTGGAACAACCTCCCGCTCCACAGCAGGAAGCCTGGTTCTGTTCAATCGGCTGTGCAGCAATAGCGGTATATTTTTCTTTTACGATGTCTTTTAATTCCTGTTCGTTTTTCATATTGTATGTTTTGCGAATTAGCAGCAGGAAGCAGCCTGCTGGTCTTTCAGTTTATGAAATAAATGATTAAATGATTGATTGAATTTTTCAAATGCTTTCCAGTTAATGCAATAACAACTTCTGGGACCCTCTATTGTTCCTTTAATTAATCCGGCTTCTTTCAATTCTTTCAGGTGCTGCGAAACAGTAGATTGTGCCAGTGGCAATACTTCTACTATTTCTCCGCAGACGCATTCGTTTTTTTGTGCAAGTACTTTAAGAATGGCTATGCGGGCGGGATGCGAAAGCGACTTGGCAAATGCAGCCAATTCCTGTTCTGCTTTAATGAATTCTTCCAATTT
>JAQTZD010000030.1:10962-14833 GCA_028687975.1 Sediminibacterium sp. | reverse complement strand
AGAATGCCCAGAAGACTTCTGAACTAATCAGCATCCATCTATCACCCCATAAAACAATAATCATGGATATTCAAAATACACAGAGTCAGATGCGAAAGGGCGTGTTGGAATTTTGTATCTTATCGATCATTCGCCAGGGAGAAGTTTACCCCAGTGACCTGGTCGACAGGATGAAAGCCGCCAACCTGCACATTCTGGAGGGTACGCTCTACCCGCTGCTTACCAGATTGAAAAATGCAGAACTGCTTACTTACCGTTGGGTGGAAAGTAACAGTGGACCGCCCCGCAAATATTTCGTGATGACCGAAAAGGGACTAGCCTTTTACGGTGAACTCGAAAGAACCTGGAACGAACTGGCCGACGCAGTTAAGGTGCTCACCCAACCAACGGCACCTCCAGAAACCGAAAACAACCAAAACCAACCTTAACCAAGCTAAATAAACATACCATGAAAAAGGTAATTAATATAAACTTCCAGGGCAGGGTAATTCCCATTGAAGAGGCTGCTTACGATGTGCTGAAGCAGTATGTGGAAAGCCTGCGCAAATTCTTTGCTAATGAAGAGGGAAGAGATGAAATCATCAATGATATTGAAGGTCGCATCGCAGAACTCTTTGGGGAGCGCCTTAAAAAGGGTAGCACCTGCATTACCGGAGAAGATGTAAACTGCATCATCGACAGTATGGGCCGTCCTGAAGACTTTGAGGAAGAAGAAAATAATGTAAAGTCTCAGCTGGGTGGAGATAAAACCGGCCAGGAAGATACCCGCAGCAATTACGAAAACCAGGGCGCGTCTAACAGAGGCCGGTTATACAGAGACGACAATGAAAAGATCATTGGTGGTGTTTGTAGCGGTTTGGCAGCTTACTTCCGCATTGATCCCACCATTATCCGGTTAATTTTTGTACTCTTTGTATTCAGCGGTGGAGCCGGGTTCTTATTCTATATCCTGATGTGGGTGATTTTACCTTCCCGTTCACTGGACAATAATGTACCTTCTACCAAAAGGTTGTATCGCAACCCCGAAGAAAAAGTGGTTGCAGGTGTTGCCAGCGGTATCGCCACCTATTTCAATATCGCTATCTGGATTCCAAGACTGATTTTTGCCATGCCGTTGGTCATCGGTATTATCTCATCACTGTTCAGAGGTGCTTTCTGGTTCGACTTCGATTTCCCTGATTTTGTATTCAGCTCTTTTGGTGGTACATTATTCATAGTGTATGCTGTATTGTGGGCGGTGATTCCTGAGGCCAAAAGTGCCTCAGAAAAACTGGAAATGCGGGGCGAAAAAGTAGACCTGCACACCATTAAGAATACCATTCAGGAAGACCTGGAAGGATTCAAGGCCCGTGCTGAAAAATGGGGTGGTGAATTTTCTGAAAAAGCCAAAGAATTTGGTTCTGAGTTTGGAAGTACGGTTAGCCAGAAAGGAAAACAGTTTAGTTCCGAAGCTTCTTATGCAACCAAAAAAGGCGGCAACAAATTATTCAATGCAATTGGCATCCTGTTCAAAGCCTTCTTCCTGTTCATTGCCGGAATCATAGCATTTGCACTGCTTATAGCTTTGATCGCAGTAATGGTAGCCAGTGTGGGTGTGTTTCCCTTAAAGGATTTTGTGCTGGAAGGATTCTGGCAGAATTTCCTGGCATGGTCTACCCTGTTACTCTTCTTATTTGTACCTGCTGTAGGCATCGTTATCTGGCTGATCAGAAGAATCATGGGTACCAAATCGCACAGCAAATACCTCGGATACACTTTCGGCGGTCTCTGGACCCTGGGTATCGCCAGTGCAGTGTTCCTGGTTGCCCTGATATCTGAAAATTTTGATGCACGTGCCATGGACAAGGCAACCATCAATATACTTCAGCCCTCCAACAATAAATTAATGCTGAAAGTGGCCGATTCCAGGGTGAGGGTTGTGGGCAAATGGATGCGCTTCGACGGAATTGTTAGCCTGGATGATGATAGCCTGATCCTGAACAACATCAATCTCCGGTTCACCAAAAGCCCCGATTCTTTGTACCATATTCTCTATACCAAAGTGAGCCATGGATACGATGAAGAGAATGCCCTGAAAAATGTAGATGAAATTAAATATGGCATTGAACAGGACGACAGCCTGGTATACCTGAACCGCGGCTTTAGCCTCAAGAAAGGAACCAAATTCCGTAACCAAGGGGTGATTGTTAATATACAGGTACCCATCGGAAAGAAAATTCAGCTTGATCCAAACGTAAACAGAAGATTAAACTGGTTCAATATCAACAATGGCAGAAATGATTTTGACTGGGATGAAGACTGGTATTCCGGAGATCACAGAGGACTCAGCTCTAATGTGGAGTACATAATGACTCCCGGAGGACTCGAAAGAGCCAATAAAAAAGAAATAGAAGAGGAAGAAAACAAATCTGATGCCATTGAAGATTTCAAGAAAAGCAGGGATGAACTTCAAAAAGAATACGAGCGCAAGCAAAAAGAGGCAGAAGAATTGAAGAAAGAACTGGACAAGCCGGTAGACACCAACCGCTACCGCTATCAGAAAGTGACTGTTGTTGAACCCAATTCGGCTCAACCCAATATCAAAACAGCCATCAAAGAAACGGTGGAGCTGATAGATTTCGGATCAGATGTGAGCAGGATATCCCTGTTGCATATGCTGTCGTAAAATAGGTTGGTACAGGTTGGAAAAAGAACCCTGTCCCTGTTGGGATGGGGTTCTTCTTTTTTTTCTTACTTTGTGGGCCTAAATGATTGTAATGAAAAACACCGCTTTCACTCAGAAACACATTGCTCTTGGGGCAAAAATGGCCGAATTTGCAGGATACAATATGCCGATCAGTTATTCCGGCATCAACGATGAACACGCCACCGTAAGAAAAAATGCCGGTGTTTTTGATGTAAGCCACATGGGTGAATTCATGCTGAGGGGCGAACATGCCCTTGATCTGATTCAGCGCGTTACCTCCAATGATGCTTCCAAAATTGAGAATGGTCAGGCACAATACAGTTGTTTACCCAATAATAACGGAGGTATTGTAGACGATCTGATCGTTTATTGTATTGAAAAAAACAAAACCTACCTGCTGGTAGTGAACGCCTCCAATATTGAAAAAGACTGGAATTGGATCTCCGGACACAATACCAAAGGTGCAGATATGGAAAACATCAGCGACAAAACCTGTCTGCTGGCCATTCAGGGACCCAACGCCACCAAAATACTACAGCCCCTTACCGATAAAGATATCATGAACCTCAAGTATTACACTTTTGTGCAGGGAACTTTTGCCGGCGTTGAAAATGTAATCATCAGTGCAACCGGCTATACCGGTTCCGGAGGAGTTGAAATCTATTTTGAAGACACGGACGGCGCAGCCGATAAAATTTGGAACGCCATTTTTGAAATTGGCACCCCTCAAGGATTGAAGCCAATCGGATTGGGCGCAAGAGACACCCTCCGGCTGGAAATGGGTTACTGTTTATACGGAAATGATATTGATGATACCACTTCCCCTCTGGAAGGAGGACTGGGCTGGATCACCAAGTTCACCAAAGATTTTACAGCAAAATCCATCCTCGAAAAGCAGAAAGCAGAGGGCGTTCAACGCAAACTGGTCGGATTTGAAATGCTGGAACGCGGCATCCCGCGTCATGATTATCAGATCAAGGATGCCTCCGGCAATGTTATTGGTAAAGTAACCAGCGGCACACAGGCGCCTTCCCTCAACAAAGCCATTGGTTTGGGTTATGTAGCCATTGCACATGCTGCACTGGACAGCGAAATTTATATAGATATCAGGAATAGCCTTGTTAAAGCAAAAGTAGTGAAAGCGCCTTTTGCATAAGGGATTGAAGAATTTACAGGTATTGAAGC
>JAQTZD010000030.1:0-10862 GCA_028687975.1 Sediminibacterium sp. | reverse complement strand
GCCAGATCCGGAACAGAATCGGGTTATGCCTCTTATTATGCCGACAAATATGAAGGCAGAAAAACCAGTAATGGAGAAGTCTTCCGCCAGCGGAAACTGACTGCAGCGCATAAAACCCTGCCATTTGGAACCAAAGTGAAAGTTACTAATCTTGCCAATGGCAGAACCGTTCGGGTCAGAATCAACGACAGAGGCCCTTTCATAGAAGGGCGTATCATCGACCTGAGTAAAGCCGCTGCCCAAAAAGTAGATATGATCCCTGCAGGAGTTACAAGGGTCAGAATCCGCTACTAGCAACGGCTTTGGGGCTTATCAGGAGGAGCAGTGTCTTCGGAAACAGATTGAATAATTTTCATTGCATTTTTTCCAACCATCCGGTAACCGTAGTCGTAACAGTAAATATAACTTCCGGCTCTGCCCGATTTTTGCCGGTGTGTAAAATGCAATAAACTGAATCCCCGCATCAACAAGTCCTGGAATGGAACTATTGTTTCTTTGGTTTGACGAGTATAAGCAGCTGCTAAAATTCGACGGTTTTTTTGTAACTGGCAATTGATTTGCCGAACATAATTGCTGTGAGTTGCATTAAGCAGGTTATGATAACTGCTTCTGCAATAATCATTACAAAATTTTTTGTCTGATCTCCCTTTCAGTTCTTTGCTGCAATGCAAACACGTTTTTTTTGTCAATGTCATCTGGTAGATATGGAGGTTACAAACCAGACCAAAATACAAGATATACGACCAGTTTCAAGCGTAATAATACGGCCTGATTCGTCTTTTATCACGTTCCTGATTTGATCAGTTTTTACTCAGCAGCTGCTGCTGTCATTTGTTGAAGCAATTCATTTACGGCCTGCTCATTGGTACGGGGGGTATACTGAAATGCCTGATTGAATTTAGTAGAATCAAATACATATGGCCGGTCGTACTGGTAGAGCATTTCATGCATTTCTCCCACTGCAGGAATAAACCAGCCCAGTGCCCTTACCATCCACGCAGGTAGTACTTTTATCTTATTTTTTACACCCATGGCTTCGGAAAAAATTGCAGCCCACTCCCTTCCTGTAGGAGCATGGCTGCTTACAGGAAGATTCCAGATTTCATTATACGCGCTATCGGTATTACCCAGCAATGCGGTTGCCCATGCCAGCTCCGGAGTGTAGCCAAAACTATGTGGCATATCTGCATTACAAAACCATTGTGCCGGTTTCCCTTTCTGGTAATTGTCGTATACGAGGTTCATCAAAAGACTGGATTGCTTAACCGGGCCATAAAAATCGGGGGCCCTTGCTATAATTACATCTATTTTACCTGCTTCTGCCGCTTTAATGATCTGCTGATCCAGTTCTGCACGAATGGCTCCTTTTTTACTGGAAGGGCTAAAAGGCGACTGCTCGGTCATATGTTGCACATGGTCTTTGCCAATTGCATAGATATTATCGAAGAAAACCAATCTGCAGCGATTGGCCTGGCAGGCATCAATCACATGGCCGATAAAGGCCGGCCAATTGGTCTGCCATACTTTTAATTTGTATTCAAATCCTATGGTTACATAGCACACACTGCTACCTTCCAGCGCTTTAAAAACAGCATCCCTGCTGGTAAGGTCGGCAGGGAACAACTGATCGGTTTCATTCACCTTCTGTGGATTACGGCTCACCAAACGAATATCGCTGGCGTATTGTTTCAGACATTTCGCCAGTTCTATTCCAATTGCTCCGTTTGCTCCAAGTATTGTCTGCATATTCGATGAATTAAAAGCCAAAGTACAAAAGCCCTCCGAAAAATCCTACGGTTATCTGACAAGTATATGTAATCGTTTAATTACGGATGTATCCGTTTAAAAACGGATTGGTTTCGGGAACTAAAACATATTTGTGCTGTGAACCGCAGTACTTACTGCTACTACTCAACTTAAAAAAGAATTGCATGAATGCGATGAAAAACAAAGTTCAGCTGATCGGAAACCTCGGACAGGAGCCCGATATAAAAACAATTGGTGAAGACCGGAAAGTGGCACACCTGAGTCTGGCTACCAACGAAAACTACCGGAATGCAAAAGGAGAAAAGATTACAGAAACCCAATGGCATAACATTGTAGCCTGGGGGAAGCTTGCCGAGTTGGCCGAAAAATTCCTGCATAAAGGAACCGAAGTTGTCATAGAAGGCAAACTGATTAACCGGAACTATACAGATAAGCAGGGTGTAAAACGGTATGTTTCCGAGATTCAGGCCAACGAGCTGTTGATCCTCACCAAAAAACCTTAACATCCCCCGATACCTTACAACATCAGTAGGCGGGCGGTCCGGTTATTCGCTGCCTTGCCTATTGATAGTAAGGGCTGATCATCCAGTATACCAACGGGCCTGTAACGGCAACATAAAACCACAATGGCCAGGTTACCCTTGCCAGCATTTTATGCTTTGCATACGCTGCAGTTAAAGCTCTGTAAGATGTAAAAAGAATAAATGGAAGAATAATTGCAGCAAGTATGATATGTGAAATCAAAACAATGAAGTAGACTGTACGCAGCGGACCTACGGCCAATTTCTCTGCTTCTGATACCATTCCATCGTGGTTTACATCCCCGAATTTGGCTTCGCCGGCGAGTAAATGGTGTGCTATATAGGAAAGCAGAAAAAATACAGATAGCACCAGTGCAGTCATCATGATCCTTTTGTGTAACAGATAGTTTTTCGTACGGACTGCCACCAAAGCAGCGATCAGTAATACCGCAATAATGGAATTAATGATTGCATTTATTTTCGCAAAAATTTGCACATCAAATCCCGGATTTACATCCAGCTTCACCCTTCCCAGAACCAACACCACTACAAAAACTATCACGGAAAATACACCGATTATCCAACGTGCTTTTTGATCATTCTTGGCAATACTTGCAGGTAACATATGCTTTCGTTTATTGGTCTTTTTTCTTCTTTAGACCGGTAATATACAATGTAAAGAAAGTTATTGCCAGCAGGATAATCAACCAAAGCCAGCTCAGGTCTATAATCTGCTGGAACACTCCTCCTTTTCTGTTCAGGTCTTTCTCCAGCATCAGCAAACCAATGTCTCTTGAAAGTTTGGCCATATCAGCAGAATCCAGGCCATTGTAATAACCTCTTACGATCCGGTCTCTGTCTATCAGCACAAAACGATTCGTGTGAACAAAATCCGGGCTAATGGGCTCATCACTGAACTTATCGACCCTTAACTCTTCAAACGCAAACCGGTAAATGGAATCTTTTTTCCCGGTCAACATCCACCAATTATCGTGGTTTACCCCAAATCGTTGTGTATACTCTTTTAAAACGGGAACCGAATCATTTTCCGGATCTACCGTAAAAGATACAAACTGCACTATGGAAGTATCAATCCGGTTTCGGACATTTCCTCCTTTTTTGAAGGACTGCTGCAATTTAACCATGTTCAAAGTAAGCTTGGGGCAAATGCTTCTGCAACTGGTAAAGAAGAAGTCTGCTACCACAATTCTGCCATGCTTATCAAACAGGCCAACTGAATCTCCCAATTGGTTCACCAGGTGAATATTGGATGTTTTATGCCAGATGCTGTCGTCGATCGTTTTCCCTTTTTCTATCCTGGTAATTACGGTATCCAACAGGTATTTTCTGGGCATATCCACCGCATGTGCGCTGGCCGAACGCAAAATAAAATAGCAGGCAAGTGGAATTCCCAATGCCACCAATAATCCTAATATTGCTTTTTTATTCATAATCTCCGGTATAAGAAAAAACCATCGCAATGCAGCGATGGTTCAAACTGTATCAATTTTTTTCAAGCTCAAGCATCTCTAGTGCTTTGCTTCCTGTACATCATGCTGTTCACCATGCGCTGCAGGCTTGGTTTCTTGCTTTTTCTCCACCTTCTTCATGCTTTGCTCCTTATAATAAGGGTCATAAGTGTTTCGCAGGGTTTTGAAAGAATTACCATCGTAGAGGAACGCAATAATGAACCAAACGAACAATGTCAGCGGCACCACAATGGTCATGATCAGGTTCTTTACTTCATGCTTCAGGTGCATAAAATATGCAACAATATAAAATGCCTTGGCCAGCATCAGGATCACAATCACACCTTTAATAGCCAGTCTGAGACCGGTACTTTCCAAAGGAATTCCAATCATCCAGAAACCGAGCATTAATTCAACAATTGTTAATACAGTAAGGATCACCGTAACGCGTACGATTTCTTTTGTACCTCCTCCTGCGTGTTCACCATGTTCAATAGTATGTTCCATAAATAAGCTTATTGTAATAGTTAAGTTTTAAAGTTAAATCAGGTAGAAGCAGGTAAATACAAATACCCAAACCAGGTCTACAAAGTGCCAGTATAATCCGGCCTTTTCAATCATCAGGTAATGACCGCGTTGCTCAAACTTATCGGCCAGCGTCATGATCAGCATAACAATATTGATGATTACTCCTGAGAACACGTGGAATCCATGGAATCCGGTAATGGTAAAGAAGTAGTTGGTAAAGTTGGTAGAGGAAGCTGTACCATCATGGTTCAGGAAAGGATTACTACCCCACCATGCACCTTCGTGTAACAGGTGGTTCCACTCCCATGCCTGACAGCTCAGGAAGGCGATACCGCCAATAATGGTCCAGATCAGGTTTTTAACTACCCCACTTTTATCCATATTCTTACCAGCCTGCACTGCCAGTACCATGGTTACAGAACTGATGATCAGGATAAATGTCATGATACTAACAAACACCAACGGTGCGTGCACACCCTCAGGTGCAAACGGGAAACTCTTAAATACTTCGTTGGGGTCAGGCCATCCATTGGTAGAAAAGCGGATGGTACCATAAGAAATCAAAAACGCACCAAAAGTAAATGCGTCACTCATCAGAAAGTACCACATCATTACTTTGCCGTACTCTACATTAAAGGGACTTTTACCACCTCCCCATGCGTTGGTGGTTGGTGCTGTTGCAGTTGTTGCCATAATGGTCTTAAATTTCGATTACAAAAGTATTGGCTAGCGGTGAAAAAAGATGCATTGAATGCAAATTTTTCTTTATTACCCTATCCAGTTATAAAATATGAATAAATAGATCCAAAGTACGTCTACAAAGTGCCAGTAAGTGGCCGCCAGTTCAACCGGCAGGCTGTTTCCGGCCTTACTTGCCGGGTTATAGGCTCTAAAGAAAATATACAAAATTGCCACAACGCCCCCTAAAACATGGAGCATGTGCAAACCGGTAATCACCAGCAGAAAAGAAGCTGCTGAATTACTCCTGCTACCCGTTAAGGCAATATCGTTGGCTTCCAGGTCCGAAAATCCCATGATCTGCATTACCAGGAAGGCGATCCCCAACAAAGCTGTCAGGGTTATTAAGATACGGTATTTCCCCATTTCTCCTGCCTTGTGCGCCTGAAATGCCGTCTGAATCGTAAAACTGCTCACCAGGATCACGGCGGTTGAATACCAGAAAACCATTGGCAGGTTGAATTCCAGCCAGCTGCTTTGGTTCTTTTTTACAATGTAAGCACTGGTTAACCCGGCAAACATCATGACCATACTGCCCATAGCCACCCAAAGGGTGAATTTATGGCGATGGATTCTTTGTGGCCCATTGGCCTGCACTGCTGTCATCATCACTTTATTTTTAATTTATATAAATCATTTTATCTATCCAGCCTTATCTGCGAGCATTGCCAGCAAAACAATCGGCAAATAAATATAGCTGCTGAACATCACCCTTCTGGCCGCTTTTACATCCATTGATCTGTACAACCGGTAGCTCTGTATAACCATGAAAATATTACAGCCCAGTAAAATCCAAACACTGGTTACACCGGTAAGTCCGAAATAATAAGGCATCACACCCATTGGTATCATCAGCACAGAATACATCACTGTTTGCATGGCAGTAAACCTGGTAGGTCCCTTATCTGCAGGCAATAATTTAAACCCGGCCTTGCTGTAATCGGTATGCGCTACCCAGGCGATGGCCCAGAAATGAGGGAACTGCCAAAGAAACTGAATACCCAAAAGGATCCAACCGCCGGCACTGAAATCATCATTCCCGGCTACCCACCCGATGAGGCAGGGCAACGCACCAGGGAAAGCGCCAATCAATACGGCAATCGAATTGATTTTCTTCAGTGGAGTATAAATGAATGCGTATAAAAAAAGGCTAAATGCTGAAACAAGGGCAGAAGAGAGGTTAAAGAAATACCACATCATGGCCACCCCTGCCACTCCGGCAATAATCGCAAACGTGTACGCCTCGGTCTGAGACATCTTTCCTGCTGCAACCGGTCTGTTGGAAGTGCGCTTCATTACCGCATCCGTATCCTTTTCAACGGCCTGGTTGATGGCATTGGCACTGCCGGTAACCAGCATACCCGCAATGAACAGGAGCAGAATCATCAACCAATCGTACTCCACCACTTTGGGTGCCAGCAAATAACAGATTACACAAGAGAAAACCACCGTAAAGCTCAGCGTGAACTTAATCAGCAGATAATAGTCTTTCAGCTTGGATGCAAGGCTGAAAGGAATTACTGCTGTTTTATTTTCCACGTGTTTTGTCATGTGTGGTCCTTTGTTTAAAAACAATGCTCCCGGATCGGGAGCATTGAAGTATCGTTACCGAATACAGCTAAAGCTGTTCAGTTTTGTTGAATTAATGGTGACTTTCGTCGGCTCCGATCGGTGTGGTTTGTGGAATATGATCCTTACCATCCTTACCGTAATCATAAGGCCAGCGATGTACTTCAGGAATTTCTCCTACCCAGTTACCATGACCAGGATTAATTGGAGTAGTCCATTCCAGAGAGTTGGAACCCCATGGATTTTCGGTAGTTACTTTTCTTCCTTTGAAAATAGAATAGAAGAAGTTGAACAGGAACAGGATCTGAATAGCAAATACAATCATGGCTACCAGACTGATGAACTGGTTCAGTTCGGCAAATTGTTTAAAGCTTTCCCAAACACTGTAATCGTAGTATCTGCGGGGCATACCGGCAAGACCCTGGTAGTGCATAGGCCAGAAGATCATGTACGCACCGGCAAGCGTAACCCAGAAGTGGATATACGCCAGGGTGTTGTTCATGAAACGTCCGTACATTTTAGGGAACCAGTGATAAATACCGGCGAACATACCGAACATACTTGCAACACCCATCACAATGTGGAAGTGGGCAATAACGAAGTAGGTATCGTGCAGGTGAATATCCAGCGCTGAGTTACCCAGCCAGATACCGGTTAAACCACCTGAAATGAACAAGCTTACAAAACCGATCGCGAAAAGCATACCCGGAGTAAAACGGATATTACCTCTCCACAAAGTGGTAAGCCAGTTAAATACTTTAATGGCGGAAGGAACCGCAATCAGCAAGGTCAGCAACACGAATACAGATCCGAGAAATGGATTCAATCCGGTCACAAACATGTGGTGCGCCCAAACCAGGAAGGCCAGGATGGCGATTGAAAACATAGATGCAACCATGGCCATGTATCCAAAGATCGGCTTGCGTGCGTTCACAGACATTACTTCAGAAGCAATACCCATTGCAGGTAACAGAATGATGTATACTTCGGGGTGCCCAAGGAACCAGAACAAGTGCTGGTAGAGAATGGCACTACCACCTTCGTTTGGTAAAGCACCTACTCCATTGATAAAGATATCAGAAAGATAGAAGCTGGTACCGAAGTTACGGTCGAATATCAACAGGATAAATCCGGATAACAATACAGGGAAAGACAATACTCCCAACACGGCTGTAAAGAACAGTGCCCACATGGTTAATGGTATTCTGGTCATGCTCATACCCTTGGTACGCATATTCAGAATAGTAGAAATATAGTTCAGACCTGCAAGCAACTGAGATACAACAAACAATGCCATAGCAATGATCCAGAGATCCATACCTGTTTTAGAACCGGGAGAAGCGTCACCCAGCGCACTCAGCGGAGGATAAGCTGTCCAACCTCCACTGAAGGGGCCGGTTTCAACAAACATAGAAGACAACATCACGATACTGGCGGCAAAGAAGAACCAGTAGCTGAGCATATTCATGAAAGGAGAAGCCATATCTCTTGCTCCAATCTGCAATGGAATCAGAAAGTTAGAGAAGGTACCGCTCAATCCGGCAGTCAATACAAAGAACACCAGTACGGTTCCGTGGGTAGTTACCAGCGCATAGTAAGCTTCGGGGGAAATTTTACCTCCTGCTGCCCACTTGCCAAGCAAATCTTCCAACCAAGGGAAAGTACTGTCGGGGTAACCTAACTGTAAACGGAAAAGTACACTCATCAATCCACCCAGCACAGCCCAAACCATTCCCGTAATCAGGAATTGCTTGGCGATCATTTTGTGATCCATGCTGAAAACATATTTGGAGATGAATGTTTCATGATGATGGTGCTCGTGGTGCTCACCATGACCATGATCCAGGGAACCTGCTGCCGCAGGTGCGTGTAAAACGGCTTCGTTACTCATACTGACTCTTTATTTTTTTAAACATCCGGCAATCCCGGGTGCCTGTTTTCTACAATTTTGCGATAATCTTTGATGCTGCGGCATCTGCTGCAGGTTTTACGTTAGATGGATCTTTATCCGGGAAAGCAGAATAGTAATAAGGCTTCATACCGGCCATTTTAGCATCGTACTCTTCCTGATCCAATACTTCAATAACGCCTTTCATTGAATAGTGGCCGTTACCACACATCTGATCGCAGCTGATTTCATACTGGAAGTCCTGATTGCCGGTGATTTCCTTCATTTCTTTTGTAGTATATTTTGGAGTAAACCAAAGTGTAGTAGGGATTCCGGGAACCGCATCCATCTTCATACGGAAATGAGGCAGACCCACATCGTGTACCACATCTCTTGATCCAATCACCAGTTTAACGGGTCTTCCCTTAATCAGGTACATGGTTTGCTCCATTACCAGGTCGTCGTGAGACAACTGATCGTCCCAGATGAGACCCAGAGAGTTCGATGCATTATCGATCTGCTTATAGTATTTCTTTCCAAAAGTTGCGTCCTTACCGGGATAGCGGAAAATCCAGCCAAACTGCTTGCCGGTTACTTCCACCACCATTGCATTTTTAGGAGGTTCACCTGTGAACAGGAACCAGTTACGCAATCCAATAACTACCAGGACTGTAAGGGTAATGGCTGGAATAATGGTCCAGATTAATTCCAGTTTAGTGCTGTGTGCAAAGAAGTGCGCCTTCCTTGTTTCGCTTTCCTGATATTTATAAGAGAACCAGAACAACAAGATTTGTGTTGCAATAAATACAATACCGGTAACAGCCAATGTTATCCATAACATGGAGTCAACACGAGCACCTTCAACACTCGCTGAATCATGTGCCAGCAAGGTTTTATTAAAGAGCAGTTTATTGCAGTACCAAACACCAAACAGGCCAAGTACCAGGAACACAACCATCAGGAAACCATTGATCTTGTTGTTTTCCTTTCGGCTTCTTTCCTCTCCTTTAAGAATGGCTACATACTCACTTGCTTTGGCGATCTGAAAGATGACCAAAAAGATCAGTACTGTTACCGCGGTGATTAAAAACATTGTCATAGTGCTATCTATATTAACTTATTCTAACAATTTAATTTTTACCAATGGGTTGAATTATACCTGATGAATGATACTCTCCTTCAGGTAAGGGTGATATTTAGCAATCAACGGTTTGCTTGCAAGCGCTCTTGCTACAAAGAATATCAGTGCTCCCACGAAGAAACTTAAAATTCCGAAATCAAGTATACCCAGTGTTACGTGCTCTTTAATTAATGATCCCATCACCATTTGGTAAAAATCGATCCAGTGACCGAAAATGATCAGTACTGCCATGAAAGCAACCAGTGTATAGTTTCTTTTTGCAGAACGCTTCATCAGGATCAGCAAAGGACACAGGAAGTTGATGATCAGGTTAAAGAAGAAAATTCCTTTGTATGGCCCTTGTACACGATGCTTGAAGTAAACGGTTTCTTCGGGAATGTTCGCGTACCAGATCAGCATGTACTGAGAGAACCAGAGATAAGTCCAGAAGATAGAGAATGCAAACATGAACTTACCAATATCGTGCAGGTGCTCCTGTGTGGTTAATTCCAGGTAACCTTTGTTTTTCAGGTAAATTACCCAAAGGGCAATCAAAGACATACCGGAAACAAATGAACTTGCAAATGTGTACCAACTGTACATGGTAGAATACCAATGCGCGTCGATACTCATCATCCACAACCAAGGAATGGTAGAACCTACAGTTAATGCAAACCAAACGGTGAACAAGGCAGTTCTTACAGTACCGCGATAAATAAACTTAGCTGCGGTTTCTGGATCCATCTCTGAATTATCGCATTCTTCATTCAGCTTGCGAACTCTCCATCCGAGGTAACTCCACAATCCAATGGTTAAAGTACTCCAGATCACAAAGAAATTGGGATTCAAAAATCCTGCCTTACCTCTGAGGATAGGATCAGCCGCAACAGCCTCAGTATCCAACCAGTGGTAGATATGGTGTTTGTGGCCAAAAACGATGTACATCAATACTGCAAAAGTGATCACACCAAAAATAGGCACCATGGTGGAAATCGCTTCAGGAATACGACGGAAAGTCTGTGTAAAACCTGCCTGCGCCAGTGTAGTAACACTGATAAAGAACATGCTGGCATTACAGATCAGGGTAAAGAAAATAGAATTATACATCAACGTACCCCAGAAATGAACCTGCTCGTGTTCATCAGAGCTGAAACCTTTGGTGATCATTCCGTATACCAAAACAGCCAATCCAAAACCCATCAGGGCAAAGGACCAGGTTTTCATTTTGCCGGGAACTTCAAATTGTGTTCTTAAAGATGCCA
>JAQTZD010000029.1 GCA_028687975.1 Sediminibacterium sp. | reverse complement strand
TGCTGTGCCTTCCCTTTCCACAGGCCACATCCAGCATCAGACTTCCCTTTTCTGGTTTCAGATAACGGATCAGGGTTTCTATAAACAGGTTTGCCTCTTCCTCATCTCTGTGTTGGTACAACAGATGGTAGTAAGGAGAATTGAACCAATCTTTATACCAGGCTTTGTCGGGCATATTTAATGTTTCAACTGCAATATTACAACGAAGGAGCGAACAAAAAATTTGAATTATGTTTGCAGACAGATTATTTGAAAAATATGGCATTAATTAAGAGCATTTCAGGCATTCGTGGCACCATTGGAGGGAAACCCGGAGATACATTGAGCCCCATCGACATCGTAAGATTTACCGCCGCATACGGCAGCTGGTTAAAACAACAACCTGGTTCAGGTAAGAAAGTAGTGATCGGCAGAGACGGCAGAATCAGCGGCGCCATGGTACAAGGTCTTGTAGTCAACACCCTGATTGCCCTGGGCCTGGATGTGGTAGACCTGGGATTAAGCACTACCCCAACCGTTGAAATGGCCGTGGTATTTGAAGCTGCGGCAGGTGGAATTATTCTTACCGCCAGCCACAACCCCAAAGAATGGAATGCCCTGAAACTGCTGAACCAAAAAGGAGAATTCATCAGTGGCGCAGATGGCGCACAACTGCTCGAAATAGCTGCCAGTGAAAACTTTGATTTTGCTTCGGTGGATCAACTGGGAAGTTATACGCAAAATACCTCAGCTCTGGATCAACATATTGAGGCGGTTGTAAATTATCCGCTGGTGGATGTGGCGGCAATCAAAAAAGCCAAATTTAAAGTGGTGGTGGATGCCATCAACAGCACAGGCGCCATTGCGGTACCTGCCCTGCTGAAAGCCTTGGGTGTAAAAGATTTTACCGTACTGAACGAAACAGTAAACGGTCAGTTTGCACACAACCCGGAACCACTGCCGGAACACCTGAGAGGCCTTTGCAACGAAGTGAACGCCCAGAAAGCCCACCTGGGCATTGCGGTAGACCCGGATGTAGACAGGCTCTGCTTTGTTTGCGAAGATGGTTCTCTGTTTGGAGAGGAATACACGCTGGTGGCCGTAGCCGATTATATTTTGCAAAACAAAAAGGGCAACACGGTGAGCAATATGAGCAGTACCCGTGCCCTGAAGGATATTACCATGAAACATGGCGGAACCTATACTGCCAGCGCCGTGGGTGAAGTTAATGTGGTCACCAAAATGAAAGCAGTGAATGCGGTGATTGGTGGCGAAGGAAATGGCGGAATCATAGTGCCGGATCTGCATTATGGTCGTGACGCCCTTATTGGCATTGCCCTGTTCCTGACGCATCTGGCCAAACAGAACAAATCTGCCAAGCAGTTGAGAAACAGCTACCCTGATTATGTGATCAGCAAGAACAAGATTGAACTGACTGCCAATACTGATCTCAAAAAGATTTTTGAGCATATCAGCAATAAATACAAAAAGAACCCTATCAATACAGAAGATGGTCTGAAGATTGAGTTCGACAACGACTGGGTTCACCTCAGGAGCAGCAATACCGAGCCCATTATCCGGATTTATGCGGAGAGCAACAGCGATACGGTTGCGGCCAATATTGCCAAACGCCTGATGGAAGATATCCGGGAGGCGGCTCAATAGATTAGCAAAGCTATAGACTAGTAATTTGTAAATTGCGGTCATGGAAAGAATATACTTCGACAACGCAGCCACCACGGCACTGGATCCGGTAGTACTGGAAGCTATGATGCCTTATCTGACGACTCATTTTGGCAACCCTTCTTCCATTTATTCGTACGGAAGAGAATCCAGGATGGCCATTGAAAACACCCGTAAGTCGGTGGCGAAGTTGCTGAATGCGCATCCAGCAGAAATTTTCTTTACCTCAGGAGGCACAGAAAGCAGCAACACGGCTATTACATCTGCTGTGCGCGACCTGGGCTGCAAACACATCATCAGTTCGGTCATAGAACACCATGCCACCACGCATACTGTGGAGTATTTGTACCACAACGGCGAAGCTGCACTGAGCTATGTAAAGCTGCTTCCCAATGGACATATAGACCTGGAAGACCTGGAGCGCATTCTTGCAGAAAGCGAAGAAAAATGCCTGGTCACTTTAATGCATGCCAACAATGAAATCGGCAATATGCTCGATTTGCATGCCGTAGGCAATCTTTGTAAACTGTACAATGCCATTTTCCACAGCGATACTGTTCAGACCGTAGGGCATTTCCCCTTCGACTTAAGAAACACGCCTGTGCATTTCATTACCGGCGCCGGCCATAAATTTCATGGCCCCAAAGGAGTCGGCATGCTCTACATCAATGAGAACGTAAAAATCAAGCCCTATATCCACGGCGGCAGCCAGGAAAGAAATATGCGTGCAGGCACCGAAAACCTCTACGGCATTGTAGGATTCGGAAAAGCGCTTGAACTGGCTACTGCCGGCTACGAGCAAGACAGCGCCTACATGAAGGGCCTGAAGGTTTACATGATGGAGCAATTGAAAAAACACATCAAGGGAGTAGGCTTCAACGGAGACACATTGGGCAGAAGCCTCTATGCCGTTTTGAGTGTCAGTTTCCCTAAAACCGAAAAAAGTGAGATGATCCTGTTCAATCTCGACATCAACAATATTTGTGCCAGTGGAGGAAGCGCCTGCACCAGTGGCGCCGACCAGGGATCTCATGTAATCCGCGCCATCAACAACAACCCCAATCAGGTAACCGTTCGCTTCTCGTTCAGCAAACACAACACCAAAGAGGAAATAGATATTGTTGTAGCAAAATTAAAAGAGCTGATCTAGGATCAGCTCTTTTAATGTAAAGGTTTCTTCTTAAGGATTATAATCATCCATGTCGTTGTAATCATCATCTTCCTCCTGCCCCAGCTCACTGAAGTTCATCATTCCTCGCATCAGATCCTGAAACTGCACCTGTCCGTTCAGTATCCGTTTGCCAATAAGTGAGTAAGCTGCCAGCCCATGTAATACAAACTCCATCAGGAGTGCATGTTCCTTTTCATTGGCTTGGGGATAGTATTTTTTTACCAACCCGTACAAACCATCTACCTGGTACAATGCCGCAATTTTATCTGCATCCTTCATATCCAGTAATACATCGAGCGTGTGGCCCTTGTCGAACCAGGAAGTAATGGTTTTATAGGGATTTTCCTGCTGCTTTTTATCCGCAGATTTTTTTCCCGTAGGGATTTTCTTAGCCTTGGCTTGCTCCGGATCGGGGAAATAGGAAACGAATTGCGTACGGAGGGATCGGTCGATCAGGTTCACTGCAACCTGGTAGGGTCCTTCCTGCTCGCCCTCATATACCAGTTCAATTTTACCGGTGATGGCCGGAATAATACCATTGAGATCACTGATCCAGACCTGTGTTTTTGCTTCGTTGTGGATGATTGTTCTGCGTTCTGCACTGCTCACCGCATTCTCCAGCGCAGCAATGGTTAACCTGGCACTCACCCCGCTCTTGTTATCTACATACTCGTTGGAACGTGCTTCGAATGCCACTTGTTCAATCAGTCTTTTGATCAGGTCGCTCACCGCTACTTTCTCCTGCTGCGCTTCCAGAATTTCAGCCTCCTGCTCCGTAATAGCCAGCGCTGTTTCCAGGTCTTTTGGATAATGCGTTAAAATCTGACTTTGTATCCGGTCTTTCAAAGGAGTTACGATACTTCCCCGGTTGGTGTAATCCTCCGGATTGGCTGTAAATACAAACAGAATATCCAGGGGCATCCTGAGCTTGAAACCGCGGATCTGGATATCGCCTTCCTGTAAAATATTGAACAGGGCAACCTGTATCCGCGCCTGCAAATCGGGTAATTCGTTGATAACAAAAATTCCCCGGTTGCTCCTCGGTATGATGCCGTAATGGATTACTTTTTCATCTGCAAAACTGAGTTTGAGATTGGCTGCCTTAATCGGGTCTATATCCCCGATCAGATCGGCCACACTCACATCGGGGGTAGCCAGTTTTTCTCCATATCGCTCGCTGCGATGTACCCAGTGAATCGGTGTTTCATCGGCATTTTCCGCAATCAGGTCACGGGCAAACTTGCTCATTGGATTCAGGGGATCATCGTTCACCTCACTGCCTGCCACCACTGGAATATATTCATCGAGCAGGTCCACCATCTGACGCGCCATCCGGGTTTTGGCCTGTCCGCGGAGTCCGAGAAACAGGATATTGTGCCTGCTCAGCAATGCCCGCTCTGTATCAGGAATCACGGTATCCTCGTAGCCCAGTATTCCCTCAAAGGGATTTTCTTTGTTGCGGATGGCATTGATCAGGTTTTGCCTGATTTCTTCATGCACCGTTTTGGACTTGTATCCGGACTGTTTCAGTTGACCGAGTGTAATAATATGTTCAATGTTCATTATGGTAATTTAATCAAGTTCTAGTATACCTTTTTATTCTTCCCGCTCTGAAAATCCCTGAATAGAAAGGCGCCCAGTTTATCCAGGGTAGAGAAAAATGCCCTCCCGTTATTTGCTTCGGTAAACTCAGATACAAACTGCTGCAGATAGGGATCTGTTGCAATCATAAATGTAGTGATGGTGATCTTGAGTTTCTTGCACTGTGTAGCCAGGTTAATACAACGGTTCACCACTTTGCGATCCAGCCCAAAGCTGTTCTTGTAGTATTTGTTGCCAATCTTTAAACAGGTGGGCTTACCGTCGGTAATCATGAAAATCTGGCGGTTGGGATTTTTTCTCTTCCGGAGAATATCCATGGCCAGTTCCAGACCGGCAACCGTATTGGTATGGTATGGCCCCACTTTTAAATAAGGGAGGTCTTTGATTTCGATGGTCCAGGCATCGTTGCCAAACACCACAATATCGATCGTATCTTTTGGGTAACGTGTTGTAATGAGTTCACACAAAGCCATCGCCACTTTTTTGGCCGGTGTAATCCGGTCTTCTCCATAAAGAATCATGGAATGCGAAATATCAATCAGTAAAACGGTAGAGGTCTGGGTTTTGAAATCGGTTTCCCGTATGTGCAGGTCATCTTCCTGCATGGAAAACTGATCCACCCCTCTTGCCACCTGTGCATTGCGGATGCTCTCTGTAAAATCGATCTGCTCCAGCATATCACCAAACTGAAACGGACGAACATCCGGATTCACTTCGTCTCCGCCCTTTCCTGGTCTGAATGTGTGGTGATTGCCCCGCTCTCCTTTTTTAAGATTCCCGAAAATCTCTTCCAGGCTCGACTTTCTGACCGTTTGTTCGGCCTTGCGGGTAATATTGTATGATCCGTTGAGCGGGTCTTCATTGAGGTACCCGTTCTTTTTAAGGTCCTCAATGAAGTCCGCCATACCGTAGTCTTCTCCCAATACATGGTATTTCCGGTCGAACTCGGTCATCCACTCCAATGCAGCCGCTGCATCTCCGTTCATTCTCGTGAGCAGTTCTATAAAAGCCTGTAACAGGTTTTCATAAACGCTGCCCGCTGCATCTTTGGCTTTGAATTGTTCAAAGCGATGTCCTTTCATAGTTCAACGGTTGTTGCCACTACTTTCCACTGTCCTTCGGCGCCATCAGCTTTCCGGGGATTGTAATGGCAGGATTATAGATTGTTTGCATCCGGCCCATGCCCTCGATATAACTCTCCGTCATTCTCTTCTCATCTTCCATCATCTCGGCCTTTATTCCGGTAAGGCTATTGTAATATTTAACCTGCTGCTGCAGGTCTTTTTTCACAGATGCAGATACTTTCTGAATGAGGGCCTTTGCATCGGCCATATAACATGCTTCAAGGAACATCAGCGAGTTCCGGTTGTGCATATTGCCTCTGCTGGTCATGCCATAAGGGAAGTTTCCCTCATCCATCATCTTGTCTACTTTCTCCAGCACCTGAACTGCTTCGGCTTTTCTTCCCTTAGCAGCCAGGTCGATCGCCAGTTCTGCATAAGCAGAGCGAATGGTATTCAGGTGTCTGCGATTCTCTTCGTCAAAATATACTCCCTTCAGTTTGGCATTACCTGATCCAAATACATTCAGCGCTCTTTCTTTCATCCAGTCGGTATTGACCCTGGAATCCTGAACAGGAACCAGGCGATAACTCAATCCGTCTCTGCGCAGGAACTGATCAAAACCGAGATCTACACTTGGGCTGGTAAAGTACACAGGGCGCTTCCATTGATTGGCTGCGATGATATTCAGTACAGCCATATCATTTTTCATCATAGACTGTTTAGGCAACTCAAAACGAAGTTCGTTCACCACACTGTCGGTTGAATTGACTGTTTTATTCTTCAGTACTTCCTCCTTATTTACCGGAACAGAGAACCTGCGAACAGGGAATGTACTTAACGCATTTCCATCTCCGCGGTCTTCCATTTTGGTAGGATCATCACTGCCTACATAGTTCTTCATGAGATCGTACAAATCGTAGTAACGATCTTCAGGAATACCGGGCTTGGGACGATACAATGCGTAATCGCGCTTACCTCCTTCAATTTGCTCTGCAGACCATATAACATCAATCGGAGCACTTTGGTTCACTTTGTATCGCAGCACATTGATGTACCAGTCGATACCCAATAAACTGTAGTTGATTACACGGATATCCGGACGAACACCTTCCACCTCCTGTGCATACCACAGCGGATAGGTATCATTGTCGCCAAATGTGAAGAGAATGGCATTGGGTGCACAGCTCTCCAGGTAATCCTTTGCCAGATCAACAGACAGTAATTTCTTGCTTCTGTCGTGATCATCCCACTCCTGCTGTGCCATCAGTACGGGAACAGCCAGTAAGCAGATGATGGTTGCCAGTGACGCAGCTACCGGCTGGCTCAGTTTTTTACTGAACCAGTCGCGTACACTCAGCACGCCCAGACCAATCCATACGGCAAATGCATAGAAGCTGCCCACATACGCGTAATCCCGCTCACGGGGCTGGTTTCCGGCCTGGTTCAGGTACAGTACAATGGCCAGTCCTGTAAAGAAGAACATGAGGAAGTTGACTATTCCGTCGTCGTTCTTTCTCTTGAACTGGTAGAACATACCCAGCAATCCGAGGATGAAAGGAAGGGCAAATAATTTATTGTTGGCTTTGTTGTTTTTAAGTGTATCCGGCATGGCGCTCTGATCACCATACATCAGGTTGTCTACGAGTGGAATACCGGTGATCCAGTTTCCGTCTCTTACATTGCCGGTGTATACGCCCTGCAGGTCGTTCTGCTTACCGGAGAAGTTCCACATAAAGTAGCGGAAATACATCCAGTAAACCTGGTACCCTACAAAAAACTTAACGTTGTCTATCTGATTGGGCGAGCGTTCGTAACTGCCATCTTTTAATTTAGGAATATTCAGGAAAGAAGAATAGTAGTACGCATGGTACTGATCGTCGCTGGCATCCCATACTCTTGGGAATACCATTTTATCTTCCGCTGCATATACATATTTCTTATCCTCTCCCAGTTCAATGTATTTATCATGGCTTTTTTGGTACCGCATTCCTGTACTCTTCAGATCTACAGGCTGAGCAGTAAACTTCTGTCCGTAGAGTAAAGGAAAATCACCATACTGCTCACGACCCAGGTAACCCACCAGACTCATCGGGTTGTCTACATTGTACATATCCACAGAAGGATTTGCACTACTTCGGACCATAGTGGTTAAATAGGTACTGTATCCGATGAACATGAATGTAATGCACCACAAAGACAGGGTTAAGTACTGCCATGATTTTTTAGCAGCCAGCTTCATGCCATACCAGATCAGGCCTGCCACCAGCAGGAAGAAGAAAGCAAAACCAGAGAAGAATGGCAAACCTGCACCGTTTACGAACCAACGATCAAAGGTTCCGGCCAGCTTAACAGAGTACTGTATAATACCCACCTGTACCACACCGGTAATCACACATCCGATGATAAAGAAGATATACATTCCACCGTAATAAGATTTTTCATTGGGCTTCCAGCGCTCGATCAGGAAAAGTGCTCCTACACCAATGATGGTTGCCAGGATCATCAGTCCGGCTACGGTTCCATCCATCGCTACACGGTCGGTTGCTTCTCCGGCGGCACTGATCAGTGCGCCGATAAAGGCCAGCACACCACCTACCAGTACAATCTTAATGAACCATCCGCGGATGGCAGCATAGGACACATGAAAAGATTCATATCTGCGGAAATAATACACCATTACAATGGCAGGAATGGTCAGGAGGTTCAGCAGGTGAACGCCGATAGACAATCCCATCATGAAGAAGATGAACACAATCCAGCGGTCTGCACCCGGCTCATCTGCCTGGTGTTCCCACTTCAGGATTGCCCAGAATACAATGGCGGTAAAAAAGCTCGACAATGCATATACTTCCCCTTCAACTGCACTGTACCAGAAAGAATCGCTGAAAGTATAGGCCAGCGCACCAACCACACCTGCACCCATTACAGACCATATCTGGTAAGCACTGGGGGTTTCGGATATTTTCAGATTTACAATTCTGCGGGCGAAATGCGTAATGGTCCAGAACAGGAATAAAATGGTGAAAGAACTGGCCAGTGCACTCATGATATTCACTGCCTTAGCCGCATTCATTGGATTATCGCCAAATACGATGATAAATATTCTGCCCAGTATAACAAACAAAGGCGCTCCCGGAGGGTGGGGAATCTGCAGTTTAAAGCAACTGCTCACAAATTCACCGCAATCCCAGAAACTACCCCTTGCTTCTGTAGTCATGATATACACCAGGCTTGCAATTAAAAATACGGCCCAGCCTGTGATGTTATTGATCTTGTTAAACTTCATACCGGTTTTGGTTTTTTAAGACGGGCAAACATAGTTTATTATAACTAAAATTTGAAATACCGCGGCCTGTTTGGGGAGAATTAAGAAAATCTTAGAAAATATGCCTTTCAATGAGCTAAACAGCCATCACAGTTGGGTCTTCGGGGTATTTTCTTAACTTTGCCGCCCGATGAACAAAAAACAGACAGTTGCCTTTCATACACTGGGTTGTAAACTCAACTTTTCAGAAACCTCCAGCCTTTCCAGGCTACTGGAACAGGAGGGTTTTGAAAAAAGGGATTTTACTGATCTGGCCGACGTGTATGTGATCAATACCTGTTCTGTAACCGACAATGCCGACAAGGAATGCCGGCAGCTAGTAAGAAGGATTCAGCGAAAATCTCCGGATAGTTTTGTGGTAGTGACCGGATGTTATGCCCAATTGAAACCGGGAGAGATTGCACAAATTCCCGGCGTAGATCTGGTATTGGGTGCTGCAGAGAAATTCAATATCGTGAGCCATATCGGCGCATTGACCAAAACCGGCGACCCTGCCAGAATCTGCAGCTGCGATATTGAGGAAGTAAGCGGCTTCAATGCTTCCTATTCGCAAAACGACCGCACCCGCAGTTTTCTGAAAGTGCAGGATGGCTGCGATTACAACTGTTCATTCTGTACCATCCCCATGGCAAGGGGCAAGAGCCGCAGCGATGTGGTAGAAAACGTATTGAAGCACGCAAAAGACCTGGCAGCAGATGGCGTTAAAGAAATTGTACTCACCGGTGTAAACCTGGGCGATTTTGGAAAAGGGCCCGATGGCGATAAAAAGCATGAAGAAAATTTTACCGACCTGGTAAAAGCCCTGGATGCTGTTCCCGGCATTGACCGCTACAGAATTTCTTCCATCGAACCCAACCTATTAACCAACGAGCTCATTGAATGGGTAGCCAACAGCGACCAGTTCATGCCGCATTTTCATATTCCGCTGCAAAGTGGTTCTAATGAAATTCTGGGCATGATGCGCAGACGGTACAAACGGGAGTTGTATGCAGAACGGGTGCAACTGATTAAGAAACTGATGCCCCATGCTGCCATTGGCGTGGATGTGATTGTTGGATTCCCCGGAGAAACCGATGAACATTTCAAAGAAACATTCGATTTCCTGCATAGCCTCGACGTATCTTATCTCCACGTATTTACCTATTCCGAAAGAGCCAACACCAAGGCGCTGGAATTTAAGCCGGTGGTACCTGTTCACATCAGGAACGAACGCAATAAAGCCTTGCGAAACCTGTCTTATATGAAGTTGCAATACTTCACACAGCAGCATGCCGGTGAAACGCGCAAAGTGCTGTTCGAAGCTTTCAATAAAGATGGTATGATGGAAGGCTATACCGACAATTATATCCGTGTAAGCACCCCCTACCGGGCCGAATGGGCCAATCAGCTGGTAAACTGGAAATTATAACAATGAGGGGTTCAGCAACTGCATGTTGCGGGTGATATCATAAAACGCTTTGGTAATGGTAAACTGTTTAATGGCATCAACATGGTTGTAATGATGCAGATCGGTACCAATGAGTTGTACCTTACCTGCGCGGATCAGTTTAACAGCAGTTTTCTTTACATCGTCTCCATAGTAGCCGCTGAGCGACAACAGGTTCACCTGAAATACACATCCCATTTCCAGCAAACGTTCGTATTGGGGAAAATTGAAATGATAAAATCCATATCGCTCAGGATGGGCCAAAATAGGTTTATAGCCCAGAATATTCAGCTGAAATACGGCAGATTCAATAAAGGGTGAAGGTGCAGCATAAGACATTTCGATCAGCACATATTTTCCGCCGATGGTCAGCAATGGCTGCTTTTGTTGCAAGAGATCCATGAAAGATTCATCCACCATGTATTCTGCTGCAACCTCCAGCTGAATCTGTATGTCGGCTTCCTGCAGCGCTGATTTTACCTTTTCGTAAACAGGAAGAATGGTTTCCGGTGAATTGTTGTGAACGCCCCTGAAAATATGGGGTGTTGCGATGCATTTACGATACCCCCATTCCTGCATCAGCCGGAAATAACCCAAGGACTCTTCGAGGGTTACAGCGCCATCGTCGAGGCCCGGCAACATATGCGAATGCATGTCCACACCTATAAAAGAAAGATCCCTTTCGATGCGGTCTGACCGGAAAAAAGATTTAAACATGGTTTCTATTAAAGCGGAGACAAATATTCTGCCGGGAATTCAACCACCATTACCTGGCCCAGACTCTGCAACTGCACGTATACTTTTTTTCTGTTTCCACGCATTACGGTTCCTTCCTTGTCCATGAATACGCCAAAATTAACCCTGATCTTCTCCCCTTCACGGAAACCCTCATCCGAAATAATCGAAATGCGGGCATCTTTTTCGGCCAGATACATTTTGATGTTGTTCACTTCATCTTCCTTGATGACTGCAGGTTTCCCCAAATAGTGTACAAAGTTCAGCACCCCGTCGGTCATCAGCACAAGGCGTCTTTCCGCATCGGCGATCCGGACAAATACATACGATTTGAATAAAGGATCTTCAATCACTTTTTTACGGTCGGACCACTGTCTTTCCACTTTTTGAAGCGGGCACCAGCTTTCGATACTTTTTCTGATTAAAGCCGCATCAATTTTCTTTTCCCAACGTGGTTTTGTATACAACGCGTACCACTTTTTTTCCGGTTTATTTTCCATTTAGCACTTTCGTTCTGGTCAGCAACAAAACAAACTATTTCAAGGGGGGCTATTTCTGCACAGTAGCGGTCATTTCTGACCGGGCAATTTCTTTGATCACTTTTACTCCGGCATCAATATGCAGGTCTGTTTTCAGGAATTTGAGCCATTCCTGATAACGGGTTCCTTTGTTCTTATCCGGATTGTTGTAAAACTTATCCTTATCTGCCTCCAGGGCAGCCACATCCATTTCCTGTTTCAGTTTCAGCAGTTGATTGTTCTGGTTCACGGTGTTCATCAACTGCTTTTGCTGGGCCCGGTATTTATCCAGTTTCAGGTCCACCGGATGCTCACTGTTCTTTGCCAGCCAGCGCAGGTTGTTTTGCAGCAGGTTCAGATTGGCATCGGCATTGAGCTTGGCCTGCTCCTGCATACTGATGACCGACAAATCGGTTGTTCCGGTAAACTGCCATGGCTGTATATCTGTTTTGGCAATGGCATCCCATGGCAATGAATTGGGGTTGTCTTTTTCCCGGATTTTCATGTATTCGTATGAATCGGGCATAATGATATCCGGCACCACACCGTTCAACTGGGTTGAACCTCCATTGACCCGGTAAAATTTCTGAAAAGTAAGTGTAACCGCACCGTATTCGGTTCTGCCACTGTAAAAATCAATGGGCTTTCCAAATGGAATCGGGCGTTGAACAGTTCCTTTACCATATGTGGAGGTACTGCCAATCACCAGGCCACGTTTATAATCCTGAATGGCAGCAGCAAAAATTTCGCTGGCCGAAGCACTCAGTTCATTCACCAGTACGGTTAAAGGGCCATCGTATAAAACAGATTCATCGTTGTCTCTCCAGGTTCTGCTGTCTACCTTTCCTCCCCTCTCCTTCACCTGCACTACGGTTCCGTTTTTAATAAACAGGCCAACCATTTTTACCGCTTCCACCAACGACCCGCCTCCGTTGAATCGCAGATCGATGATGATGCCTTTTACTTTTTCAGCCTTAAGTTTGGCCACTTCCTTTGCAACATCATCTGCACAGCGAAAGCCATTCTGGTCTTCGAAGTTGGCATAAAAATCCGGCAGAGAAATATATCCGATTTTATCGTTTCCATCCTTTATAACCGCACTTCTGGCCAATCCTTCGTCCTGTTCTATTTTCTCACGGATCAGGTGTACCACTTTGGTAGTGCCATCCTGCTTCTTAATAGTAAGAGTAACTTCTGTGCCTTTATTTCCGCGGATCAGTTTTACGGCATCTTCGGTTTCATATCCACTTACATCCACGGGTTCGTCCTTTCCCTGTCCTACTTTCACAATCATATCTCCCGTTGCAATCTGACCAGACTTCCATGCCGGGCCACCCGTTACCAGGCTGGCAATTTTTATTCCATTGTCGTTCTGCTGCAACTGTGCACCAATACCATAAAACTGATTACTCATCCGTTCATCAAACCCTCTTTTTTCTATCGGTGGATAGTAGTCGGTATGCGGATCCATCAGGTTGGTCACCACATTTACAAATGAATTGAATCGCTGTTCTTCGTTAAAATTAGTTTTGATCCGGTTGAATGTCCGGTCCATGAATTTAATGACCTTACTTCTCGCTTCCAGCTCCAGGCTGTCGTCCGGCTTGCTGATGAAACCTTTCTGATCCTTGTTCTTTTCGCGCTGGTCCAGCAGATCGGTATAGCGCTCCAGGGTATAATATTTCAGTTTTTTTCTCCAGCGATCTACCCGTTCTGCCTCTGTTCCGGCAAAAGCCAGCTTTTTCCCATCCAGTTGAACCGACTCCTCTTCTGAAAAATTGAACGGTTTGGCCAGGATATCCTTATAGAGTTGGCTGGCTTCCGCTACCCGCTTTGCATAAATGGCGCTTACTGCAGGCTGAAAAGCCAGGGGCGATCCATGAATTTCATCATCAATGCTGGTTTCGTATCTTTTCAGGGCATCGATATCACTCTTCAAAAACAAACTTTTATCGCCGTCCAGCTGATCAAGGTATTCCTTGAATATTTTCCGGGAAAAATCGTCGTTGATGGCTTTTGGACTGAAGTGTTCCTGCTCAAGGAGGGCTCCTACTGCATTCAGTAACCGTTGCTGAAGCGAAACCATTTCATTGGTGTTACTCCCCCCAATGTTCCTGAACGCAAAAAAAAGTGCACCGAATAATACGATGACTGTGAGTACCAAACCTTTTCTACTCTTCATAAATTGCTTGAAATTTTGCATGATCTGCCCAAAAATAACCTAAAATGATTTTATTATATCATGAATATATCCAATTAACAAAGGTTTGGATTGTTTGTTTTTTCAAAAAAAATCCTATTTTCGCAGCCCGTTTAAACGGAGAGCGTAGCTCAGTTGGTTAGAGCGTCAGTTTGTGGCACTGAAGGCCGTGGGTTCGAGACCCATCGTTCTCCCCCTTATAAAACCTATAAGACTCCTGTTTTATAGGTTTTTAAATTTTATATCAGTATGAAACTAATTTACCTGATCCCGCTGATTTCTGCCTTTATTGGTTGGTTCACCAACTGGATAGCCATTAAGATGCTGTTTCACCCCAGAGAGCCCAAAATCATACTCGGCATCCGGTTTCAGGGTATTTTCCCAAAAAGACAGCAACAATTTGCTCAAAAACTGGGGAAAATGGTCAGCAGAGAGCTGCTGTCCTTTCAGGATATTGAAACAAAAATCAGTAACCCTGCCAATGTTCAGAAACTAATGCCCTTTGTAGAACAGCATATTGACCACTTTTTAAGGGTAAAGCTGGCAGATCAGATGCCGGTCATCAGTATGTTTATCGGAGACAAGACGATTAATCAGCTGAAAGCTGTCTTTATTGCCGAATTAACCGAACTCTTTCCTGTAATCATGAAGAACTACATGAATAACCTGCAGGAAGAGCTGGACCTCGAAAAAATCGTGATTGAAAAAGTAAGCGGATTTTCTTCCGACAAATTGGAGAACATGCTGAATGCCATTATGGCCAAAGAGTTCCGTTTTGTGGAGATTATTGGTGGTGTGCTGGGTTTTATAATTGGACTCATCCAGGTATTATTGACACTTATTGCCTGATCACCGATCTAAATAGCCAATCACCGATTGTACAGGCGGGTGGCACCCTATTTGACTAAACTTTATCCATTCAAATTTGTCTTATTACCGTTTGTATAAAGCGGAAAAGACCCACATGAACCTGATGCAATTTTGCATTGAATTAATTTATGAATATGATACGTAATTTATTAGTTATACTGACCCTCGTGTTTTTCAGTAGTTCCTTTGTCACGGCACAGATGCCAGGCATGATGGGCGCAAGAAATGGCGGCAACGGTCAGAACATGAATATTGGCCATTTTTACGGAAAGGCGGTGGATTCCAAAACCGGAAAGGGCATTGAAGGGGTAACCGTTCAGCTGAAAGGAAACAAATTTGATACCGTTACCAAAAAAATGAAGGAAGCCATTCTGGGTACTACCATTACCCCTGCAAACGGAGATTTCGGTTTTGATGGTCTGCCTGTATTTGGCAACTTTAAACTGATCATGAGCTCGCTGGGCTATAAAAACCTGGAAAAGACCATCACCTTTGGCATCAAGATGCCTACAGACCGTTCTGCGGGCAATATGCAGCAGTTGCTGGGCATGGCCGATAAAGACCTGGGCAATATCAAAATGGAAGAAGACGCCACCAACCTGGGCAATGTAACCGTTACCAGTTCCAGCAAACCCCAGTTCGAAATGGGCATCGACCGTAAAATTTTCAATGTAGACAAGAACCTGATGGGTTCCGGTCAAACCGCTACCGAACTGATGAGGAATATTCCTGCCCTGAATGTAGACATCGACGGTAATGTTACATTGAGAAATGCCGCCCCAACATTGTTCATCGACGGAAGACCTACCACCATTACCCTGGACCAGATTCCTTCCGATATTATTGATCGGGTGGAACTGATCACCAACCCTTCTGCCAAGTTTGATGCTTCCGGCGGCAATGCAGGTATCTTAAATATTGTTTTAAAGAAAAACAAGAAAACCGGTTACAACGGTGGTTTGAGAACCGGTATTGATGCACGTGGCAGAGTGAACCTTGGAGGAGACATCAATCTTCGTCAGAACAAGATCAATTTTACCGGTAGCGGAAGCTACAACCAGCGTAAATCCATTTCGGAAGGTATTACCGACCGAAACAACCTGTTGACTACACCAAGCAGTATTTATAACCTGCAAAACTCCACCAACAAAGGTTATTTTGCATTCTTCAGAGGTGGTATTGATTATTTTGTAGACAACAGAAATACCATTTCTGTTACCGCCAACTACAACAAAGGTCAGTTCGAAAACGAACAGACGCAGAAGGTGGATTCTACCATTAAGGGCTCACTCAGTTCTTACAACAACATCAACACCAACTCAATCTCCAACTTCGAGAACGTAGGAACCCAACTGAGTTTCAAGCACAATTTTCAAAAGAACGGACACAATATTTCCGCAGATTATAATTACAACAACAGCAAGAACAATAACGAATCGAATATAGCCAACCGAAATTACTTCCTGGATGGCACTGCCAAAGGATCTCCGTTGTTGCAAAGAGGTTTGGGAAATGGCAATACCATTAACCACACTTTCCAGATCGACTATGAAAATCCATTCTCAGACGATACCAAATTTGAAGCTGGTGCCAGGGGAGCTATCCGCGATTTCAGCAATATCCTGGATCAGTACCGGATGAATAATTCTACCAATGTTTACGAATTGGTGCCAATGATCAGCAGCCGTTACAAATACACCGACCAGGTTTATGCAGCATACACCACTTACAGTTTTAAAGTAAAGAAATGGAGTTACCAATTGGGGCTGCGTGCAGAAAGTTCCAACTACAACGGTACTTTGCTGAATTCAAAAGGACAGGATTCTGCCAACTTCAAGGTAACCTATCCGCTGAGCCTGTTCCCCAGTGCCTTCATTACTTATAAGATCAACGACAAGCAGGATTACCAGATCAACTATTCCCGCAGGGTTAACAGACCTAACTTCTTTCAGTTGATGCCTTTCCCGGATTATTCTGATCCGCAGAACATCAACATTGGTAACGCAGGTCTTAAGCCGGAGTTCACCAACTCTTTCGAAATGTCGTGGAATAACGCATACAAGAAAGGCTCCAATTTCCTTGCTACTGCCTTCTTTAAATATTCTACCAACCTGATTACCCGTTATGTTTACCGCGATGCAAATGCATTGATACCCGGAGACAGCGCATTTTTCAGCACATACATTAATGCCAATGAAGCGTTCACTTACGGTTTGGAACTGACCAACAAAATGCCGGTAACCAAATGGTGGGAAATGACCACCAGCCTGAATCTGTTCAATTCAAAAATCAACGCCAATGTTCCGGGTCAGGAAAACCTGAGCCAGGAGCAGTTGAGCTGGTTTGCCAAACTGAACAATACATTCAAAGTAGCAAAAGGCATTTCCATACAGCTGAGTGCAGACTACATGGCTAAAACCGTATTACCTCCCAGCACCGGTGGCGGTGGTCGCGGCGGTGGCGGCGGTATGATGTTTGGTGGTGGCCCTCAGTCCGGAGCGCAGGGATACAACCTTCCCAGATATGGCGTAGACCTGGCCATTCGAAAAGACTTTACCTGGAAGAACGGAAGAACCGGTGTGCTTACTTTAAGCATGAACGACATTTTCAGAACCCAGTTATTTGAATCCTATTCACAAAGCAATTTCTTTAATCAGACCAGCCAGCGCAGAAGAGACCCGCAAATCCTGCGGCTCAACTTCAGTTATCGCTTTGGTAAGTTTGATGCAACATTATTCAAACGCAAGAATACCAAGGCCGATCAGAACGGCGGTATGGATATGATGCAGCAATAGTTTTTGTGTTGAGTTTTAGAGTAAGTTCAAGAGAAGAGTGGTTTGCGAAAGCAGCCACTCTTTATTTTTTGTGCCCTGCTAGCCTTTAATTCTGCCGTCGTAATTGAGTTCTGAAACTGCCGCTATCCGGAATTTGATATGATCCTTATGCAGGGGATTGAGCAGATAATTGTATTCTTCCGGAACAACTACAGAAGGTATGGCAATCACCGGGTACCGTGCTTCCAGGAGTAAACCGGTGCCAAAATCCCGGGTAGTTCCCGGTGCCGGAATTTCCCGCCAGTTTTCAGGCAGGTCGGCGCTGTTCAGCACCAGGATATTTTTTTCAGGAATTTCTATTGCCACCAGGCTCAGGCTTTTGGGTGCCAGCATCCTGTTTACATTCACGGAAAATTCAAGCAGTGCCAGCGCCCTGGTAGCAGCAGTGTAAACACAGGCGGTATGTACATGGTTCCAGCGGCCGCCAAAGAGTCGCGCTCCTTCTCCTGTAAGATCAGTGGCAAATTGCTTTTGGGATACACGATAAACGATCATAGGGAGATCAGGAATAAACGCCGTACTCAATACGACCGATCAGGTTTTTGATTTCTTCTCTGCCAAACTGGTTATTGAGGAGGTCAAAGGGTTTTTTGCCGCCCAGTGCCGCATTGGGTGTGTTGATCCACTCGTTGAATTTGTCTACTTCTTCGAATACTTTATATCCGTAAGAATAGATATCTGCCAGGCTCAGTATCCGCTCGCTGAGGTCCCTGCTGAAACGTTCTGTTCCTTTCTTGTTGATTAAGGTGGTTCTTGCGGCAGAAAGCACATCCGCCAGTTGATCGTATCCCAATCCGGATTTGTCTTTGAGTTGTACCAGGTCATTTTTGGAAAGACCTCCTTCCAAAACAACCATTTTTTCGAACCCGGTCATCTCGCCCGGAACCTTTACGGCCGTGCTGGCAGCAGATGCCCCTACAGGGTCTTTTACGATTGATAATACACTGCTCCTCAGCGGAGTACCGCCGGATTTGCTTTTAAGCGGCTTTATTTTAGCCGGTTTAGTCATAGTATTATTTTGACACCAAGTTAGTACAAAAAAATACTCCCCTGCATTTCGGGCCGTTAAAATTTACTGAAAAAGCGCCCTATTCGTTCTTTCCGGTCAACATGGGCACAAAGGAAAATCGCTCAAATGCTTCTTCCTCAATGGTTCCGTCTTCTTTCTTGGTGATACGCAGCATCCGCTGTCCATCTCCCTCATCTACCGGCAGCACCATAAATCCACCTGGTTTAAGTTGTTCCGCCAGCTTGGGGGGTATAAAAGGTGCGGCTGCGGTAATCAGGATTTTATCGAATGGTGCATAAGTGGGCAATCCGGCAAATCCATCACCGTAAAAAAATTTGATATTGGGATATTTACTGCGAAAATGATAATATCTTTTTTGCTCATCAAAGAGTTTCTTCTGACGCTCTATGGTAAATACAGTCTGTGCACCCATTTCTGCCAGCACAGTGGTCTGGTACATACTACCGGTACCTATTTCCAGAATCCGGTCGTTTTTTTTCACTTGCAACAACTGGGTTTGGTACGCCACCGTATAAGGCTGCGAAATGGTTTGATCTGCGGCTATAGGGAATGCCCTGTCTTCGTAAGCAATCTTATCGAAAGCCGAATCCAGAAAATAATGACGCGGAATATTGTTCATAGCTTCCAGTACTGCTTCGTCTGTAATTCCTTTCTCGCGCAGTAATTCTATCAGCTTTTTCCTCATCCCCTTGTGCTGAAAACTATCCTTGTATTCTCTGTCTGGTCGCATGCCGCGAATATACAGAAGAAGCACCTATTTATCCAAGCTCCAGATCCCGGATGATTCCCTTGATCCTGTTTTCCAACTCCAGTTGTTTGGCATCAAATTCATCTTTGTAAGCAAGTTTGGTGTGTACACTGAAATAAAACTTGATTTTGGGCTCTGTTCCGGAAGGTCTTGCAGAAATCTTGCTGCCGTCTGCAGTGATGAACTGCAGTACATTGCTCTTGGGCAGATGGATAGCCCAGGTTTCCCCGGTTTGCAGATTCTTACCGGTTTGCAATTCATAATCGAGCAGGGTAACCACGGCCGAACCATTGATGGAAGAAGGCGGTTGATTCCGGTAACCTTCCATCATTGCTGCAATTTCCTTCTGACCATTCATGCCCTTCTTGGTAATACTGATCAGGTTTTCGTAGTAAAAACCATATTGAACGTAGAGCTCAATCATTTTATCGAAAAGGCTTCTGCCTTTGGCTTTTTCATATGCGGCCATCTCACACATCAGTGCCACGGCGCTTACCGCATCTTTATCGCGGATCTGATCGCCAATCATCAATCCAAAGCTTTCTTCTCCGCCAATTACATAGTTCTCCCGGCCTTCCAATTCCTTGATTTTTTCTGCAATCCATTTAAAACCGGTGAGCACATTATAGCAACCCACACTGTTCTGGCGGGCTACTTCGTTGATCATTTCGGTGGTAACAATGGTGGTAATGACCATATCGTTCGGGCGGGCAATGCCTTTGGCCTTGCGGGCTTCCATCATATAGGCGAATGCCAGCACGGCGGTCTGGTTTCCATTCATCAGCACCCACTCTCCCTTATGATTTTTTACACCAATTCCAACCCGGTCTGCATCAGGATCGGTTCCCAGTAAAATATCGGCATTCAGCGTTTTCGCTTTCTGCAAACCAATGCTCATGGTTTCACTTTCTTCCGGATTGGGATAGGCTACAGTCGGGAAATTGCCATCCGGCGTTGCCTGTTCTTCCACTACGGTTACATTGGTAAACCCAAAACGTTTTAATATTTCGGGCACCAGGGTGATGCCTGTTCCGTGAATTGGAGTATACACAATTTTGAGATCGTGCTGCTGAGCAATCACATCCGGATAAACGCTCAGCCCCTTCACCATGTTCAGGTAAGCATCATCCATTTCTTTTCCGATCAGGGTAATATTGGCTTCTCCACCAGTCCATTTTACCTCATCCACACTGTGGATGGCCTCTACTTCCTTAATTACATTTTTATCGTGCGGCGGTACCAACTGTCCACCGTCGTTCCAGTAGGCTTTATATCCATTGTATTCCCTGGGGTTGTGTGATGCAGTACAAACCACACCTGCCTTACATCCCAAATGTCGAATGGCAAAACTCAGCTCCGGTGTAGGGCGCAAGGACTCAAACAGGAAAACCTGAATGCCATTGGCCGAAAAAACATTTGCGGTGGTTTCTGCAAAGAAACGGCTGTTGTTGCGGCTGTCGTGTGCAATGGCCAGTTTGATATCTCCCTCCGGATATGTTTTTCTCAGATAATTGGCAAAGCCCTGTGTAGCCATGCCAATGGTGTATTTATTCACTCTGTTGGTACCCACTCCCATCAGGCCGCGCAGGCCACCGGTGCCAAATTCCAGGTTCCGGTAAAAAGCATCCGCGAGTTCATCGGGATGGTTCTTTTGCAGATCGGCGATAGTATTCTTGGTGTCTGTATCGTAATTTCCATTCACCCAAACATTGATTCTTTCCTGTATGGAAGCGTCCATATGATCATTTTTTAGTAAGCAATTTTAATAATAAAAGTTCAGATAACCATCAGTATTAATGCAATTCCCATCCATGCCCCTGCGCATATTTATTGAGAATGTTTTTTAATGAATCGTAGTAGGCCTGCAGTTGTTTTGCACGAACATGCGGATCGGATTCATTGGGCACCGTTACAGGCATTTCATCGATGTATTTCAGGAGTTCAGGATAAGTGTCTTTGATGCGCATGGTTAATGAGAGGATGCGCTCATTTAAGGCAGGAATCAGCTTTTCCATCGAAGAAGGTATTGATGAGGCTTAAAGTTAAAACAATCAACCCACAAATGCGCCGGTCACTTCTCCTGCTTCGGTTTCTACCTGAATATGGTCTTCCTTTGTGGTAGCCAGCGACAAACCAACATAGTCCGGATTCACCGGAAAGAGCTTGTGCATCCGTTCTACCAGCACCATGGTCTGGATAGAAAGCGGATGATATTCCAGCAGCGGTTTCAGCGCATACAGCATGGTTCTGCCGCTATTGGCCACATCGTCTATTAAAACAACATTTGCCCCGTCCAGCTCCACCGCAGCGCTTAACTGAACATCAACAGGATGTTGCTTGTCCATTTGCAGAGAAATTGTTTGAAGTGGATTGGGAATATACTGCTTCAGCAAGGCTTCTATTTTGGCTGCCAGCACCACTCCGTTTTTCCGGATACCCACTAGTATTACCGGTGCAGTATTGCCGCTCAGATTTTCTGCCAGTTGCAGACTCATGCGGTGTAATTTCTGTGCAGCCTCCCCGGCGGTCAGGATATATCTTTTTTCGGACATCGTGATGGTTTAATGATCCAAAATAACAACAATAAATGCAATCAACAATTGGTTCCTGCAAGCCTTTAATTGCTATCTTAGCGGTATAACAGTTTCGTATGCATTATATACCACAAATCGGGTTCCTGATTCTGGCTGTAGCCGGCAGTTTTCTGTTTGCCAGAAAAGCCGGAGAAATCAAGCGCAACATCCTGCTTGGAAAGAAAGAAGACCTCTCCAACGATCCCGGCAAACGATGGAATAACCTGATTTTGCTGGCGCTTGGACAGAAAAAAATGTTTAAGAACCCGCTGGTGGCTTTGCTTCACCTGGTAGTATATGCAGGCTTCATCATCATCAACATAGAGGTACTGGAAATTGTACTGGATGGTGTTCTGGGCACTCACCGGCTTTTTCTGCCGGTTTTAGGCAGCGCCTATACATGGCTCATCATTTTTTTTGAATTTCTGGCTGTTGCCGTCATTGTGGTCTGTGCCATCTTCCTGATTCGCAGAAACCTGATCCGGCTCAAAAGATTCATCAGCAAAGACCTGAATGGCTGGCCCCGCAGCGATGCCAATTATATCCTGTTCACCGAAATTGTGTTGATGAGCCTGTTTGTCCTGATGAATGCGGCAGACCAGGTTTTACAAAGCCGTGGTGCAGCGCATTACCCTGCTACCCGTGCCTTCTTTTTCTCGGATATGCTCACACCGCTTTTCAACGGTTTTTCTGATGGAACGCTCACCGGTATGGAACGCAGTGCCTGGTGGTTACACATCATCGGCATCTTCCTCTTCCTGAACTACCTGCCCTATTCCAAGCATCTGCATATTATACTGGCTTTCCCCAACGCCTATTTTGCAAGGCTGGAGCCCCAGGGCAAACTCAAAAACATGCCTGCCGTACAAAACGAGGTACTGTATGCCATGCAGCCGGAACTTACGCCTGCCGATGCAGCCCCTCCTGCCAGTTTTGGTGCAAAAGATGTTTTTGACCTGAGCTGGAAAAACCTGCTGGATGCCTACAGTTGTACCGAGTGCGGAAGATGTACTGCTTCCTGCCCGGCCAACCTTACAGGCAAATTGCTGAGTCCCCGTAAAATCATGATGTCTACCCGCGACCGGCTGGAAGAAGTGGGCAGAAACATCAACCTGAATAAAACCTTCCAGGACGATGGTAAATCCCTGCTGCACCATTACATTTCGGTAGAAGAGCTGCGCGCCTGCACAACCTGCAATGCCTGCGTGGAAGCCTGCCCGGTCAGCATTGCTCCGCTCGATATTATCATGGAGTTGCGCAGATCACTGATCATGGAAGAAAGCAATGCTCCGCAGGAATGGAACGGAACATTCAGCAATATTGAAAATAATTTTGCTCCCTGGAAGTTTTCTCCGGATGAGCGGGACAAATGGGCAACAGAAATGGCCTCTTAATTTATTGGAAAGACTATAAAACATTCTTATGAAGATCAATACAATGGCGGAAATGATGGCAGCCGGAGAAACACCTGAAGTGTTGTTCTGGGTTGGATGTGCAGGCAGTTTTGACCAGCGCGCTCAAAAAATCACCAAGGCATTTGCCACCATTCTGGACAAGGTAGGTGTAAAATTCGCCATACTGGGCAAGGAAGAAGCCTGCACAGGCGACCCCGCACGCAGAGCGGGCAACGAGTTCCTGTTCCAGATGATGGCTTACCAGAACATACAGGTACTGAATGGATATGGAATCAAAAAAATTGTAACCACCTGTCCGCACTGTTTCAATACACTCAAAAATGAATACCCCGAACTGGGCGGCACCTACGATGTAGTACACCATACCACTTTATTGCAGCAGTTAATAGACGAAGGAAAGATCAAGTTAAAAGAAGGTGGCGAATTCAAGGGGAAGAAGATCTCCTATCACGACAGCTGTTACCTGGGCAGGGCCAATGATATTTACGAGGCGCCACGCAAAGTGCTGGAAGCCCTGGACGCTGAACTGGTGGAAATAAAACGGTGTAAAAGCAACGGATTGTGTTGCGGCGCCGGCGGTGCACAAATGTTCAAGGAAGATGAACCCGGAAACAAGCGCATCAACATAGAAAGAGCCGATGAAGCCCTGGAAACAGGCGCAGGATTCATTGCGTCTGCCTGTCCGTTCTGTAATACCATGATTACCGATGGAATCAAAAACAGGGAGAAAGAAAACGAAGTAGCCGTATTAGATGTGGCAGAAATGATTGCCGCAAGTATGCAATAAAACAAAACCTATGGACTTACAATACCAGCAACATATTCCGGCAGATTTTCACGAAAACTCACGGGTTTGGGTTTATCAGAGCAACCGTCTGTTCAGCATCGGAGAAGCTTTTGAAATAGAAGAGATCCTGAAAGATTTTATTGAAGGATGGGAAAGCCATGGTTCGCTGATCAAAGGCTATGCCAACCTTTTATTTGGCCAGTTCATTGTGCTGATGGCAGACGATTCCACCGACCGCCTCTGCGGTTCAAGTGCAGACAAATCGATCCGCCTAATCAAAGAGTTGGAAGAAAAATTCAAGGTGAACCTGCTAAACAGGCAAAGCCTTGGGTTTATAGTGAAAGATCAGGTGGAAATCCTGCCGCTGAGCCAACTGAACTATGCCCTGGAAAACGGGTTCATTGGTGCCGATACACTGTATTTCAACAATCTGGTTACCACTAAAAAAATGTTGCTGAACGATTGGCTGGTGCCAGTTCAAAACAGCTGGCTCAAAACCAGGCTGCCTAATCTGGCCCGCTAAGTTTTGGGCGTCTTCAGTTTTTTCAGCAACTGTTCCTTCTCCTTGTTGTTCAGGGCACTTTTCTGTACCAGCCGGTTCAGCTGATAACTCACAGAAAGCCGGTAGTTGCGGGTGCTGGTAGCATTGAAACTTTCCACCGTAAAACGCTGCCCGTTGGTTACGGTTACATACTGCTGGGGAGTGAATGGATCTACCACATTGAAAGCAAGGATCAACCTGCGATCAAAGAATTTTCGCTGCACACCCAGGTTTAAACTAACATTACTCCTGCTTCTACCCTGCGGATTGGCGAAACTGTTGTACCGCGCAGATCCTTCAAAATTCCAGACATTGGTGGGCGTAAAAGTATAATTCACACTGGTATAAAATGTACCTCCGTTTCTGTAATTGTACAATTGCTTTTCCCTATCACTGTACTCGTTAAAGGTATAGCCCACACTGGCATTCATCCTGAATTCCTTGGTAAAAGTATACCCTCCGAATGCACTGGCTTCATACTCGTTCCGGTCGGCAATATTGAGCCAGGTAATCTGTGTTTTTCCGCCTTCCGCAAGTGTGCGGATATTGTTGAACACATTCTTGACCTTATTGAAACCAAGAGAGGTATTGATATAATATTTGCCCTTCATCCAGCTGAAGTTCCAGTCGAAATTATGCGACAGCGATGGCAGGAGAAACGGATTACCAAAGCGTAAGTTGTAAGGATCTCCATAGTCTACATTGGGGTTCAGTTCATTGATGCCCGGTCTGCGGATGGTGGCCCTGTAAACGAGTGACGTATTCAGGGTTTTATCGAACTCTTTTCGGAGGGTGGCATTGGGGAGAATATTCCAATAATCGTTTTGAACATTGCTTACGTTGCCCTTGATAAAATCAAAATGCATACTGGTCTGTTCTGCCTGCGCGCCGGCGGTCAGTCGGATATTTCCCGGAAAAAGGAAACTGAATCCACCCCTTGCAGTAAAGATATTTTGTACAAAGAAAAAATCGTTGCTGAGCAGATCATTGGGTACCAATGCCCCGTCGGATTTTCTCTGAAAAGCCGTATTCAGGTAATTATGGTAATCCGACAACAGATAAGAAATACCTCCGGAAAAATGGCTGCCTTTGCGCTGCAGGGGTTTGGTATATTCCAGCCTTGCAGAGGCAGAACGGTTTATGGAATTAAAGTACTGCGTTTGCACAGAATCAATTCCTGTGGGTATATAACCCGGATTCAGAAACTGCTGAAAGAAATCCCGGTCGTTGTCGTTTTTACTGATGTTGCCTGATAAGATCAGCCGAAATACTTCGGCCAGATTCTGTTTCCCTTTATGCGTATAAGAAAGGGTAAGTGCATGCGTGTATCCATTGCCCTTGCTTTCGTTTTCACGGGTACTGATTTTGTATACTTCTTCGAACCGGTTCAGATTGGTGTAACTATTGTTGCTCTTGTTATCGAAAAGGTTCAGATTGCCCTGATATACCAGACCGGCCAGATTGTTTTTATTCATTTCATAATCCAGCTGGGTGCGCAGATTAGGACGAAGATTCTTATTCAGGAACGCGCCGGTGGTATTGAAATAATTGGAAGAGTCTGTGTAAAAATTTTGCCGGTTGCTGTAACTGTGTCCTCCGATTTTACTGGCACCCATTCCAATGGATTGGTTCAAAGAAACCTTTTTGTTCCGGTAGCTGATATTGGTGGAAAAATTGCCTTCGCCCCGGGTGCCGGCGCTGAGATTGATTCTTCCCACCCAGCCAATCTTGCCTTTCTTGGTAATGATATTGATTACACCTCCTGTTTCTGTGGCATATTGCGGAGGGGGATTGCTCATGATTTCCACTTTATCGATACTGCTTCCGGGCAAACTCTCCAGCAGGTCCTGCAACTGTTGCGCATTCAATTCCGTTGGCTTATCATCGATCAGTATCTTGGGCTCTTTTCCCTTCAGCAGAATCTTGCCATTGGGATCATTATTGATGAGGGGAATATTCTTCAGTATTTCTGCAGTACTGGAACCGCTGCTCAGGGCACTTTCTCCTACATTGTAAGTAAGTTTATCGTCTTTATTTTCGATCAGGGGTTTTTCCGAATACACAATCACTTCGTTCAGTGCATTACTGGACTCCTTCATTTTCAGATCGCCAATATTAAAATCGTACCGGTCGGCGCGGAGGTAAATGCTGTCGAGCCGGGTATCTGCCAGGCCCATCGATTTGGCTACCAGGGAAAAATAACCAAACCCAAGCCCGTTAAATTCAAATGCGCCGTTTTTATCTGAAATGGTAGATAACAGTATGGTATCCGAACTGTGATGATAAAGATCGATCCTGGCATAAGGAACGGCTTTCCCCGAGCTGTATTCCACGAGATTCCCTACAATGATGCCCAACTTTGTTTTCTCGCGGGAAGCAGTTTGCTGGGATTGTGCAGTTCCTGCAATAAACAGGAAAATGAAAATAAATAATTGCTTCATGCGCGCTATGAAGGAACAAAATAGAAAATCCACAAAAAGGAGACGCAAAAAAGGATGGGCGGTTTAACGGCTATTTCAACAACCTTTTCAGCGTTTCATGTAAAGCTTCTCCCCGAAGATCTTTGGCAATAATAATACCATTGGGATCTATCAGAAAATTGGCCGGTACACTTTCCACCCGGTACAGCTTTGCAACGGCATTGTTCCAGTATTGGAGATCACTTACATGGGTCCAGGTAAGTTTGTCTTTCCGGATGGCATTCATCCAGCTAGACTTGCTCTGATCCAGTGAAACCCCCAGCACGGTGAAGTTCTTGTTTTTATACTGCTGATAGACTGATACCACATTCGGGTTTTCTGCCCTGCATGGTCCGCACCAGCTGGCCCAGAAATCGATCAGTACATATTTGCCCCTGAAGGAGGAAAGCGAAACCACTTTTCCGGATGTATCTTTCTGACTGAAATCCTGTGCAGCTGTTCCGATGCCATTCACTTTGGCGTCGCTGATGGTCTTCTCCAGCATACGGGAGAAAGTTCCTTTTTTGGCCGCCTGTTCAAGTGCATTGTAGCGCTGCTCCAGTTCTGGAACGCCGCTCAGCAGCGGACTGATCACAAATAGCACAAAGGGGCTTACCGGAGAGGCCTTCTTTTCGCTGGTGAAAGCATTGGCTTCCTCCAGCACTTTACCCCTGGATGTTTCGAACAAACGAATCAGGGAATCCCGCTTCTGCGCATTTTTCTCCGGGCTGATCTGAGCCGCAAGGCTATTCAGGGTTTCCCTGATCGGGTTGAACCTGGATTTAAACAGCTGATAATCGTCCTGTACCGGGCAACCATTGATGGTTGCATTCCGGAGTTCATTAAAATCTCCGTTGATGGCAACCTGGTTATTATCGAGAAACAGATCAATGCCTTCTTTATAGCCAATAAAACCAATCTGGAATATATCCGGTTCCGCCAGCTTTCCTTTAAAGGAAAAAGCACCATTGCGGATGGTATCGGTGGCAATGGTTTTTCCATCACTTCCGTTCATGAGGAACACCAGGGTATTGGGCTTTGTATTTTTCAACATTCCCTGTATTTCAAAACCATCCTGCGCAACAGCAGTAAAACCAGTGAGCAGAAAAAAAGCGATGAATAATTTATGCATAACTATTTAGAATGACGTTTTTGAAGGATCGCCAGAACATCTGCTAAAGTATGCCCTTTAGCGTTAAGTAAAAGCAAATAATGAAAAAGCAGATCGGCCGATTCGTTGAGGAACAGTTCAGTATTGTTGTCCTTGGCTTCGATGACCATTTCCACGGCTTCCTCTCCCACTTTTTGTGCAATCTTATTAAGTCCTTTCGAAAACATCCGGGCCACATAGGAATCTTCTACAGGAGCTTTTTTTCGCAGATGGATGATGTCCTGAAGATACAACAGGAAATCCTCGCTGTGATTCGGCTCGCTCCAGCAGGTATCTGCCCCCGTATGACAGGTAGGACCCAAAGGATGTACTTTAATCAGTAAGGTATCATCATCACAGTCGGAGGCAATCGATTTCAACTCCAGGAAATGACCACTCTCCTCTCCCTTGGTCCAGAGCCGCTGTTTACTTCTGCTGTAAAAAGTAACCTTCCCGGTTTCTGTTGTTTTGGTCAGGGCCTCTTCGTTCATGAATCCCAGCATCAGCACTTTATGCGTTTGATAATCCTGGATCACTGCAGGAACCAGACCATCACTGTATTTTTTAAAATCAACTTTCATGTTTGCCGTATTGTGGTACAAATTTGGGTTATAATCTCATTGGTATGCCCTTTTGAGCAAGAAATGTTTTCAGCTCCGGAATACCAATCTCTTTAAAATGAAAAATGCTGGCAGCAAGGGCCGCATCGGCACCAGATTGCTCAAATACATCCGCAAAATGAGCCATTGTACCGGCACCACCGGAAGCAATCACCGGAACAGGCAGGTTCATAGACAGTTGTTGGGTAATATCCAGCGCAAAACCCTGCTTGGTACCATCGTTGTTCATGGAAGTCAGCAGGATTTCTCCGGCCCCCAGCTCCACAGCTTCTTTTGCCCAGTCGAAACAAAGCCGGTCCGTTTTTACCCGTCCGCCATTCAGGTACACATACCAGTTGCCATCGATTTCCTTTTTGGTATCAATGGCCAGCACCACACACTGGCTTCCAAATTCCCGGGCCAGCTCTTTGATCAGCGCCGGATTTTTAAAGGCAGAAGTGTTTACCGAAATTTTATCGGCGCCGTTTTGCAACAGCACCTGCACATCTTCCACAGAAGCAATGCCACCGCCCACTGTAAATGGGATATTGATGTGATGCGCAATCTTATTGACCAGTTCGCTGAGGGTTTTACGTCGTTCGTTCGTAGCAGTAATGTCGAGGAACACCAGTTCATCTGCTCCCTGGGCTGCATAAAGCGCACCCAATTCTACCGGATCACCCGCATCGCGGATGTTTTCGAAATTGACGCCTTTCACCGTGCGTCCGTCTTTGATATCGAGACAGGGTATAATTCTTTTTGTAAGCAAAATGATTTGTTTTTATAGTACCTGATTCAGTTTACTCAATTCTTCGATGGTGATTCTTCCCTCGTAGATGGCTTTACCAATGATCACCCCTTTGCAACCAATGGCTTTCAGGGAAAGCACATCTTCCATATTACTCACGCCTCCGCTGGCCACAAAATGAAGGTTGGGGAAACGACCAATCATTGCCCGGTAGAGCTCCAGCGACGGGCCTTCCAGCTTTCCGTCTTTGCTGATATCGGTGCAGAATACCTGGCTGATTCCTTTACGGATATAATCTTCCACAAAATCAAATACAGACAATTCTGTGGTTTCGAGCCATCCGCCCACTGCAATTTTTTCCTCCTTCACATCTGCACCCAAAAAGAAACGTTCTCCTCCATAATCCAGGATCCAGTCGGCAAAAAGAGCAGGATCCTTAACAGCCAAACTGCCGATCGTAGCCAGTGCTGCGCCAGATTTGAAAACAATTTTGAGATCCGATTCTTTTTTGATGCCCCCACCAAAATCAATGGTCAGCCTGGTGAATCCCGCAATGGATTCCAGTACTTTCCAGTTTTGTACTGCACCTGCCTTTGCACCGTCCAGATCTACCAGGTGCAGTCTGTTGATGCCTGCATCTTCAAATGCCTTGGCTACTTCCAGCGGATTTTCATTATAAATTTTCTTTTGGTTGTAATCGCCCTGGGTAAGCCTTACACATTTACCATCAATGATGTCTATTGCCGGTATAATTTCCATTCCTGTCTGTTTACAATTCAATAAAATTTTTCAAAATCTGTTCTCCCACTCCAGCACTTTTTTCGGGATGGAACTGCGTTCCGTAAAAATTATCCCTGTGCAGGGCCGAGCTGTATCTGATGCCGTATTCAGTAGCCGCAATGGTATGCTCGCCCAATGCTGCATAATAGCCGTGAACAAAATAGCAGTAACTATTTTCCTTCACGCCCTTAAACAAGGGTGTTTTCAGATCATGAATATTGTTCCAGCCAATCTGCGGTATTTTAATGGTAGCTGCCGCCGATGCGGTAAATGCTTTTACGTCTTCATCAAAAATACCCAAACAGTTGGTGTGGTTTTCTTCACTGTATCTGCACATCAGCTGCATCCCCAGGCAAATACCCAACACCGGTTGTTGTAACCCGGCAATGACCCGGTCCAGTTTCCGCTCTTTTAAGTAAGCCATGGCGGTGCTGGCTTCTCCAACGCCCGGAAAGATTACTTTATCTGCAGCAGTGATTTCACTGATATCATCTGTAACCACTGCCGTAGCGCCAATTCTTTCCAGTGCATACAAGACCGACTGTATATTACCTGCGTTGTATTTTATAATAACCAGTTTCACTTTGTGCTATTTAACTTGTAGAATGGGTTCCAGAAATGCTTTTGTAGCAACCGCAATATCGGGTGCTCCTGTTATTGCTTTAATGTAAGCGCTGCCGATGATGGCACCGTTGCTGTGTTTACAGGCCGAATGAAACGTAGCCTGGTCTTTTATACCAAACCCCACCAGTACCGGATTGTTCAACTTCATCTGCTGCAACTTTTGTAAATACAGTTCCACCGCAGTAAAATCCTTCTCTCCCCCGGTAGTTGCCGAAGAACTAACAGCATACAGAAAGCCGGAACTGAGCCGGTCCAACTGATGTACACGAGCAGCTGTTGTTTCCGGAGTTACCAGGAAGATGAAATCGAGTCCGTATTTTTTAATAACAGCTCCATACTCATTTTCAAATTCGTATTCCGGCAAATCAGGCAGAATGAGTCCATCCACACCAGCTTTCGCAGCCGCCGCACAAAATGCCTCAAACCCGTACTGCAATACAGGGTTCATATACCCCATCAATACCACACCGGTATTGGCAAGCAATGGATCCGCACGAAACCCCTTCAGCTGATCAAACAGGGCTTGTATAGTCATTCCATTGGCCAGGGCCTTGCTGCTGCTGTCTTGTATGACCGGGCCGTCTGCGAGCGGATCACTGTAAGGCATTCCGATTTCAATCAGGTCTGCACCGGAAGACACCAGTGAACGCATGATGGGTAAAGTATCATTTAAAGCAGGGTATCCGGCCGTGAAATACACGTTGAGTACCCGCTGTTTTTTTTGACTGAAAATTTGCTTGATTCTACTCATGATCATTTATTTATTCATTACTTTCATGTAGGTATCC
>JAQTZD010000028.1 GCA_028687975.1 Sediminibacterium sp. | reverse complement strand
CGATGACCATGCCCTTTTCAGATCGGGTATTGCTTCGTTGTTGTCCGAATTCAACGACATCGAAATTGTTTTTGAAGCGGCCAATGGAGTGGACCTTCAAAAGAAACTGGAACAACATTCAGATGTAGATGTAATACTGATGGACATCAACATGCCCCTGATGGACGGCTATGCTGCCACCGAATGGTTAAAGCAAAAGTATCCTGCCATACTTGTACTGGCACTGAGTATGTACGACGAAGAGCAGGCCATTATTAAAATGCTGAAAGCCGGCGCCAGCGGGTACATTCTGAAAGAAGCCCAGGTAGCCGAATTACATCAGGCCATCTTTGAATTAATGGAAAAAGGATTTTACACCAACGATATGATTTCCGGAAACATGATGCGTTCGCTGCAGCAAAAAGAAGTGGATCTGAAACAAACCCTCAAACTTTCCGACAAAGAGATTCTCTTTCTGGAACTCTGTGCATCCGAACTCACCTATAAAGAAATGGCGGACCAGCTAGGTATTGCAGTAAGAAGTGTAGACAATTACAGCAGAAGCCTGTTCGAAAAAACCGGAGCAAGGTCCAGGGTAGGGCTGGTTTTATGGGCCATACGCAACCACCTGATTGATCCGCACTAACGCGCTGCTTGCGGCCATAGCAAGCTATTCTTCATAATACACCCTTTTTACCCGCTGACTCACCGAGGTCATGATTTCATACGCAATGGTTCCGGTTGCTTCAGCCAGTTCCTGCACGGGAATATTACTACCGAACACTTCCACGATATCTCCTGCTTTTACTTCGGGCACATCCGTTACATCCAGCATGGTCATGTCCATACATATATTGCCTATCACCGGAGCACGGTGGCCGTTCACATACATTTGCCCGATTCCGTTACCAAGTTGACGGTTGTATCCGTCGGCATACCCAATGCGCACGGTGGCGATGGTACTGTTCCGGGTTACCACCCCTTTTCTGCCATAGCCTACGGTGGTGCCTGATTTAATCTGCCTTACCTGTGCCACCGTTGTTTTCAATGTGTCTACCACCTGTAATTTCAGCTGTGCTTCTGCATGGCTGTCTACTCCATACAATCCAATGCCCAGGCGAACCATATCGAACTGGTACTGCGGGTTTCTCCTGATGGCTGCCGTATTGGCGATGTGCCGGATAAACGGATAACCCAGCGCCTGCTCCAGAAGGTTGGCTGCTGTGGTGAATTGTGCCACCTGCTGTTGGGTAAATGCATCCTGCGCGGGATCTTCACTGGCCACCAAATGACTGAACAGCGATTTCACTACAAAAGCCTGCTGATTTTGCAGCACTTTGGCCAGGGCGTTGATTTCTTCGGGTTCAAATCCCAGCCGGTTCATGCCTGTATTCAGTTTCAGGTGAACGGGATATTGCTGTACCCCTTCTTTTTGCAGATAGCGCTCAAAGGCTTGATAGAGTTCAAATGAAAATATTTCCGGCTCCAGCGTATAGTTCACCATGGTATCAAAGCTGTGCTCATCCGGGCTCATGACCATGATGGGCAAACTGATCCCTGCTTTGCGAAGGACCACCCCTTCGTCTGCATATGCAACGGCCAGATAATCTACCTGCTGTTGTTGCAACCTGCGCGCCACTTCGCCCGAACCACTTCCATAACTATAGGCTTTGACCATCGCCATCAGTTTGGTGGTTGGCGCCAGCATGGACTGGTAGGTTTTGAGGTTGTGCACCATGGCGGTGAGATTGATCTCCAGCACGGTCTGATGCACCTGCTGCTCCAGCCAGTGTGCGATGCGTTCAAACTCGAACTGCCTTGCTCCTTTCAATAAAATATATTCCTGCTGAAACTGGCTTTGATTGCCCTGTTCCAGAAATGCTTCCGTAGATGGATACAGCATTGTTTCAAAAGGGAGTGCAGCCCGGTTGGCATCCTGCATCCGATGTTGTAAATAGCCGGTGATGGCCGGTCCGATGGCGTACAATCTGCGGATATCATTTTTTACCAGCAGCTCCAGTACATCCTGATATAGTTCGGTTTCGGTTTGTCCTGACTGTACAATATCCGACAATACCACAGTGGCCGGATTGGTTCCCGCCTGCTGCTTCAGAAAACTCAGCGCCAGCGCCAATGATACTTTATCGTTGCTGTAACTGTCGTTCAGCACCAGGCAGTTGTTGATGGCTTTGCGCAACTGCATCCGCATTTCTACAGGCTCCAGCCGCTGTATGCGCACTTGTATTTCCGCAATGGTATAACCCATATGCAAAAGCACCATACAACAGGTTAGTGCATTCTGCACCGAAACATTGTCTGTAAATGGGATACTGAAATGAATTTCCTGTTGCTGATAATTTGCAGTGATGTCCGTTGCTGCACCCCGGATATCTTGTTGTATAACCTGTAAAGTATTCTCTGCTGTTGCGCCCCAACTAACCAGTTGACCCGGATAATGCAGGGGTGTACCAATATGATCTGTTGCTGCTACCAGCACCGGTGTATGCAAAAAAAGCCGGCTCTTTTCTGCCAGCTTTGCTGCATGACTGCTGAATCCTTCGTTGTGCGCATCCCCGATATTGGTGAGTACCCCCAAAGTGGGTTGGATGATGGCTTCCAGCCGCTCCATTTCTCCGGGCGCGGAAATGCCTGCTTCGAATATGCCCAGCGTATGCTGCTCATTCATTTGCCAAACACTGAGTGGCACACCGATCTGTGAATTATAACTCCGCGGGCTTCGTACAATTACATGATCCTGCTGCAGCAACTGATACAGCCATTCTTTTACAATGGTTTTCCCATTGCTTCCCGTGATGCCGATCACCGGTATATTAAACCGGCTGCGATGATATGCTGCGATCTGCTGCAGGGCTTTCACCGTATCGGGCACCTGCAAAAATTGCGCCTCCGGATACAATGTGGTATCAATGGATTCTGCTACCAGGTAGGCTCTTACACCGCGGTGATATAATTCGGGAATATAAGTTGTAGCGCTTCTTCTGGTTCCACTGATGGCTACAAATAAAGTATGTTCCGGAAAAATCAGTTTACGACTATCGGTTACAAGATATCGCACCGGCTGTGTGCCATAGGCTTTTCCGGAAAGCTGTAAGCAGTCTGCTATATCCTGTAATGAATAGTTCATACACTTAATTTACAGATGCATCTTTCTCGTCTTTGGGTGTTCCTTTCTTATTGATGAAAATGGAATAAAAGATGGATCCGGAGATACATACCAGGATTACACCCAGCGAAATGAATACCTGTGTTGGCTTATCGATCCACTCGCTGATATAATGTTCTCCCAGCATTTTTACACCAATGAATACCAGCACAATCGCAATGCCCTGTTGCAGGTAATCGAACTTGGTAACGGCTCCACGCAATAAAAAAAACAGGGACCGCAATCCGAGTACGGCAAAAATATTGGACGTATAAATGATCATGGGATCCTTGGAGATACCCATCACTGCAGGGATGGAATCCAGTGCAAACACCAGATCGATGGCTGCCAGCAACACCACCACTACAAATAAAATGGTATAGGCGGGTTTTCCGTTTACACGTACCACATACTTGCCTTCCCCATCGTGGTTCACCAGTGGCAGGAATCGTTTCATGAATTTGTACACTTTGGAATCGTGCGGATCAAACTGTTCATCCTCGTTTGCTGTGAACATGGTATAACCGGTGTAAATCAGGAACACACCAAAAATATAGAGCAACCAGGAGAACTTGGCCACCAGCGCCACGCCCAGGGTAATGAAGATGACCCGGAATACAATGGCCATCAGAATACCCACCAGCAATACGCGGGAGTAATGCTTCTCTTTTACCTTAAAGGAATTAAAGATCAGGATGAACACAAAAATATTATCGATGCTCAGGCTCCACTCCATCAGGTAGGCACTCAGAAACTCCAGTGGCAGTTGCGAACTGTTGGCCACCGATCCATTGCTCTCCTGCGCCAGCAATCCGCCTTCGAACCAGAGAAATACAAAAAATGCCAGAGCCAGCCCCACCCATAAAAAGGTTTGCAGCAGCGCCTGCCGGATTGTGATGGTTTTGTTTTTCTTACTTAACAAACCCAGATCGAAACTGAGGGCGATGGTTAACACCACACCAAATACCAGGTAAACCAACGAATGTGTACTCATAATTTTTTATTTAACTGCAGCAGCATATTTTCTTCTTCTCCATCCCTGGAATACAACGCCAGTCAGCAGTACAAACGTAACCGGCAGCGCTGTATTTAACAGTTGCCAGCGTATTTTCTGTTCTTTTACTTTCTGTTTGTTGAGCAGGCGCAACACCACCGTTTTATTCCTGCTCTCAAAGAGTTGCTTGTCCGAAGACAGGTAATCGATACTGTTCAGAAAAAATTCCCGGTTGGCGAACCGGTAGTTTTCCATCGGAATCATGCCCATGGGCAGAGGTCCGGTGGTATTGCTGAGGGCATTGGTTACAATATCCGCATCAGATACCACTATCTGCTTGCCGGGTTTAACAGCTGTTTGGAGAAAAGGTTTACCCGTTGCCTTTTGTACGGAATCCATCACTCCCTGTGGAAGACGGTTGGCAAACAGCGAATTGAATGGCCCTTCGAGCAATACTGCCACCGGAACATAACTCTGATTAAAACTGTACAGGTCTTCTTCTCGCTGTACACTGTTCAGTGATACAATGGCGGGTGAACTTACCCGGCGGCTGTTGGTATCGGTAGCCAGCAGAATGGTTTTTTGAATACCCCTGGCCATCACCGTATCGATGCTCGATGGAAAGATCGGCAATACCCGGTCTAAATTCTGTGATACCGGATTGGGAGTTCTGGAGCTCAGGAACGGATAATAAGGCCAGGGCATCCGTTGCATCCGGATACTGCCATCCGGATTGTTTCCTACCACCAGCGGTATCTTGGAACAGTTCAGGTCTTGCAGCAAATCCGGATTGATGCGTACACCATATTTGAACAAGAGTTCATCCAGCCCCAGTCCGCGATCGAAGGCTGTATATTGTCCTTCTGTTCGCTTCAGGCTGTCGAGCTCTGCATATAATTTATCGATGAACCAGATGATATGCCCACCGTTCATGACATACTGATCCAGCTTCAACTGGTCTTCTTCGCTGAATGGCTGTGTGGGTTTTACGATGATCAGTGTCTGAATGATGGATGCATCGGGATATCCCTGTTTTAAATCGAACACGCCCAGGCGATAATCGTTGCGCAAACTTTCTCCCAGATCATTCACTGTAAAATCGGTGGGTTCTCCGTTGCCCACTACATAGGCTACGGTAGGAACAGTTTTGCGGGTGAGTTTGTCGATAGCTACTGCAAATTTATTTTCGAGCAGGGCCTCTGCTGCATTCCTCGTGGCTTCCACATCTTCCTGCGGTTCTTCGTTGATCACGTTGAACTGTTTGTATACTTTTTTACTGCTGCGCAGATCTACCACTACCGGCCGCTGATTCTTTTGATAATACACCAATGCTGCAGGTATTACCAGCTGGCTGGTAGTGATATCTGCTTCTTCCGAGGCAATGCTGGTTTTTTCGAATGGCACGCCCATCCTGGCCAGACTATCGTAGAGTATGGCTTTAAGGGAATCCTGCTCCAGGTTTTCGCCCGGTTTTTTGAATGCTACTTCTATCCTTCCGGATGCATGCACATTGAACTCGTCCAATACATCTTTAACGGCAATGCTCAGCTTTTTATAATCGGCGGGCAGTTCGCCGGTCAGAAACACTTCTACCCGAATGGTGCTGTCTGTTTCAGACAACATTTGTATGGTAGAAGGGCTCAGGGTAAATCGTTGGTCTTCGGTCAGGTCCAGCCGGGAGGTAAACAACTGACTGCCCAGGATCAGCGCTACCAACACAAGCAGCGCAGCAACTACACGGTATTTTTTCAACGTTGCATTCATCTTAGTGTGTTGTCTGTTGTTGGTTCACTTGTAGTTGGGTGATGTACAAAAAGAATCCTGTGAGGGAAATAAAATAAATGAGGTCTCTCCAGTCGATCACTCCCCTGCTCATACTGGCCGTATGCGTTTTAATACCAAACAGCTGTATGTAATAATCCGCACCGCCCGCAAACACCGGCAGCTGGCTCAGTGCATCGAACCCGGAAAACAGGATAAAAGAAAGGAATGCGCCAATGGCAAACGCTGCGATCATATTTCTGGCAAGGCTGCTGGCATAGATTCCGATGGCTGCATACACACCGGATAAAAAAATCAGGCTGATATAACTTCCAGCTGTGGCGCCCTTGTCGATGCCCCCGGTTACACTCAGTGCCTGCATGGAAAATGCATATATGGTGGTGGGCATTAAAGCCACCAGTATAATCAGCATCACCCCAAAGTATTTTCCGGTGATGATCCGGGTGGTGCTGATGGGAAGGGTCCGCAATACTTCGAATGTACCCGAGCGCATTTCTTCCGAAATACTGCGCATGGTAATGGCCGGCACCAGGAACAGGAGCAGCCAGGGCATCAGGTTAAAGAATCCGTTCAGGTTGGCATAGCCAAAACTGAGCAGGCTGGTATCGGGAAATACAAAAAGTAGCAGGCCGGTAATCAGCAGAAACAACCCCAAAACAAGGTACCCGGTAACGGAACTGAAAAACTGTTGCCATTCTTTTTTGCAGATCATCCACATTGTCCAAAACTAAAGAAAATTTACCTGCTTTCAGGTTTCAGATTGCCAACAAAAAGCAAAAGCCGAAGCAACTGCCCCGGCCTTTGGTATCATTCAAATAAAAAACGTTTCTATGTACTAAACAGCAAAACTCTCTCCGCATCCGCAGCTTCTGCTGGCATTGGGGTTATTGAAATAAAACCCTTTTCCATTTAAGCCATCAGAAAAATCGAGTTCTGTATTTACGAGGTATAAAAAACTTTTGAGATCGGTAACCACTTTTACGCCATTGTCTTCGAACACCTGGTCCATCGGCTTTACTTCATTATCGAAATCGAGCTTGTAACTCAGGCCGGAACAACCGCCGCCTACAACGCCTACCCGCAGGAAATAATTGCTGTCTCCGGCAATTCCCGCATCTTCCATCAGTTGCGCTACCTTCTTTTTGGCTTTGTCGCTTACGTAAATACTATTTTCTGTTGCTACTGCACTCATAAATTAGTGGATTTTTTCTTCGAATACCAGCTCTTCCAGACCGTTCTTCTTGCGGTAATCATTGATCGCAGACTTGATGGCATCTTCTGCCAGTACAGAACAGTGGATCTTCACAGGAGGCAGGTTCAGTTCTTCTACCAGCTCCATATTGTCGATGGCTACTGCCTGATCTACGGTTTTTCCTTTCAGCCACTCTGTTGCCAGTGAGGAAGAAGCAATTGCGGATCCGCAACCAAAGGTCTTGAACTTGGCATCGGTGATGATTCCGGTAGCATCGTCTACTTCAATCTGCAAACGCATTACGTCTCCGCACTCGGGAGCGCCTACCAGTCCGGTTCCTACATTTTTCTTAGACTTATCGAGCGTACCCACATTCTTGGGGTTGCTGTAATGATCGATTACTTTATCGGAGTATGCCATAATATTGTTTTTTTAGGGGTATGTAAATTAATGATGCGCCCATTCAATTTTATCCATATCAATACCTTCCTTGAACATTTCCCATAATGGACTCATGTCGCGGAGTTTCAGCACGGTTTCGCTCACCGCCTTAATGGTATAGTCTATCTGCTCTTCGGTGGTGAAACGTCCCAGACCAAAACGCAGCGAACTGTGTGCCAGATCGTCTCCCAGGCCCAGGGCTTTCAGCACATAGCTGGGTTCCAGAGAGGCAGAAGTACAGGCAGAGCCGGAGGAAAGGGCAATATTTTTATTGAAACCCATCAGCAGGCCTTCTCCCTCTACATATTTAAAGGAAATATTGGCTACATGTGGCAACCGGTGTTCCCTGTTTCCATTTACATAGGCTTCTTCGAGCTGCATCAGCGCATTTTCCAGCTTGTCGCGGAGTTTGCTCAAACGGGCTGCATCTTCGGCCATTTCCAAACGTGCCAGTTCACAGGCTTTACCAAAGCCTACAATTCCGGGTACGTTCAGGGTTCCGCTTCGCATGCCGCGCTCATGTCCGCCTCCGTCCATCTGGGCAGTTACTTTTACCCGTGGGTTCTTCCGGCGTACGTACAGGGCACCAATTCCTTTGGGCCCGTACATTTTATGTGCACTGAAGGTAAGCAGGTCTATACCGTCTTTGTTTACATCCACCGGAATCTTTCCTGCTGCCTGTGTAGCATCGGTAAAGAACAATACACCGTGTTTTCTGGCAATATTGCTGATTTCCTTCACCGGCATGATCACCCCAATTTCGTTGTTGGCGTACATGATGGCAATTAAGATGGTGGTTGGGCGGATGGCAGCTTCCAGCGCTTTCAGATCGATCAGACCGTCGGGCTGTACCTCGAGGTAAGTTACTTCCGCACCTATGCGTTCCAGGTGCTTACAGGTATCCAGTACGGCTTTGTGCTCGGTGGTTACCGTTATAATATGATTTCCTTTGCTGGCATACATTTCGTACACCCCTTTGATGGCGAGGTTGTCTCCTTCGGTAGCTCCTGAAGTAAAAATGATTTCCTTTGGATCTGCTCCGATCAACTTGGCCACCTGCTCGCGACCATAGTCCACCGCTTCCTCCGCTTCCCATCCAAATGGGTGGTTGCGGCTGGCAGCATTACCGAAATGCTCGGTAAAATAGGGGAGCATGGCTTCCAACACCCTTGGGTCCATGGGTGTAGTTGCGTTGTTGTCTAAGTAAATCGGTAATTTCAACATAGTAAATGGCTTGTTTCTCTAGTAACGCAAAAGTAGTGCAATAGGTTCTATAATTTTGGGAGGCCGGAACCGGTATGGGTTGTTTTTCCCTAAATCGAAATCAAATATTAAAAATATTAAAAAAAATAACAATGCGTAAGGTAGAACACATCGGAATTGCGGTCAAAGACCTGGAAAAATCCATCGGATTATTCGAAAAACTCCTGAACATCAACTGCTATAAAACCGAAATGGTAGAGTCCGAACAAGTAAATACCGCCTTTTTTCAACAGGGAGAAACCAAGATTGAACTGGTTTCCAGCACCACCGAAGACGGAGTTATTGCCCGGTTCATCGAAAAAAAGGGGGAAGGTATCCACCATATTGCCTTTGATGTAGACGATATTCATGCCGAAATGGACCGTTTGGTGAAAGAGGGTTTTACCCTGCTGAACAGCGAACCTAAAAGAGGGGCCGACAACAAGCTGGTTTGCTTTCTGCATCCCAAAGGAACCAATGGTGTGTTAGTTGAACTTTGCCAGGAACTGCACCCCGACGCCCACCTGCTGTAAACGGTTTACAATCCCAGTTTTTCCACGGCGATCTGTGCGGCGATCTGGCTGGCATCTTTTTTATTGTTGCCCCGGCCGGTGGAAAATACTTCTCCGTCCAGGACCGCATTCATGGTAAAGACTCTTCTGTTGCCTTCCAGCTTTTCTTCGGCCAGATCAAAACTGATGGTTTTTCCGTTTCGGTTGGCCCAGCCAATCAGTTTGTTTTTGAGGTTGATGTCGATCTGCTCCAGGTCTTCTACAAATAAGTGCGGAATCACAATCTGTTTCAGGATCCAGCTCTTTGTTTTGCGATAGCCCTTGTCTAAATAAACTGCTCCAATCAGGGCTTCCAGGGTATTGCCAAAAATCTGGCTTCCCTTCAGTGCATTGTCGAACCGGTTAAAAAAAGTGAGCTTGCGCAATCCCATTTTGAGGGCAATATCGTTGAGTTGCTGGCGGTTGACCATTTTGCTGCGCATTTCGGTCAGAAATCCTTCGCCTTTATAAGGGTATCGTTTAAAAAGATAATCGGCTACCACCGTACTGAGCACGGCATCTCCTAAAAATTCCAGCCGCTCATTGTTTTCGTCGGGGGTTTCCTTCACCGAACGGTGACTCAGTGCATTGCGGTACAACTGAACATTTCCGGGTGTTAACCCCAACATGTTTTTCAACTGCTCTTCAAAAGCAGAAGCAGGTTTTTTTTGAAACAGCCTTCTTAGAAATTGCACCTTATTTTAAGCTACGTATTTTTTAAAGATCACGCAGGCATTGTGTCCGCCGAACCCAAAGGTATTGCTCAACGCAGCCCGTACAGTTCTTTGCTGGGGCGTGTTGAAAGTGAAATTCAACCTTGGATCCAACTCAGGATCGTCTGTAAAGTGATTGATGGTAGGGGGGATAATATCATGAATCACGCTCTGAATACAGGCAATGGATTCAATAACGCCTGCTGCACCCAAACAGTGACCGGTCATAGACTTGGTGCCGCTGATATTGAGCTGATATGCGTGTTCGCCAAATACATCTGTAATGGCTTTTACTTCCGCACCATCTCCCAGTGGGGTAGACGTTCCGTGCGTATTGATGTAATCAATTTCATCCGGACGCATTCCGGCATCTTTCAAAGCTGCCAGCATTACGTTTTTTGCTCCCAGTCCTTCCGGATGTGGTGCAGTTAAATGGTAGGCATCCGCTGTTGCGCCACCACCGGCCAGTTCGCAGTAAATATGGGCGCCGCGTTTGATGGCATGCTCATATTCTTCCAGGATAACACAACCGGAAGCTTCTCCCATCACAAATCCGTCGCGGTCTTTGTCGTAGGGTCTGCTGGCGGTTGCAGGATCGTCGTTTCTTTCGCTCATGGCTTTCATGGCGTTGAATCCACCCACACCGGCTTCGCTGATCACCGCTTCCGAACCTCCGCTGATAACAATATCTGCTTTACCGAGGCGGATGGTATCTGCCGCGGCAATCATACCATTGGTGCTGGATGCACAGGCACTCACCACCGCATAGTTGGGTCCGCGGAATCCATGACGCATGGAAATTTGTCCTGCCGCAATATCGAGGATCATTTTCGGAATGAAGAAAGGATTAAAACGAGGGATGCCACCGCCCTGGGCGAAGTTCAGCACTTCTTCCTGGAACGTGGTTAATCCGCCGATTCCGCTGGCGAAGATGACACCAACCCGGTCGCAGTCTACATTTTCCTTACTGATTCCTGCGTCTTTTACGGCCATATCACTGGCTACAATAGCCAATTGAGCAAAGCGGTCCATTTTACGGGCCTCCTTGCGGTCCATAAAACTGGTAGGTTCAAAGCCCTTTACTTCGCAGGCAAAACGGGTCTTGAACTTACTTGCATCAAATAAAGTAATAGGCGCAGCGCCGGACACCCCACTCAATAACCCTTTCCAATATTCTTCCAGGGTATTTCCTATAGGTGTGATAGCTCCGATACCGGTAACAACTACTCTCTTCAATTGCATAAAATGGGCCAGTTTAAAGTGTTAATCCGCCTTTCGAGGCGTTGTGCACAAGAAGGCGGATTAAAATTATACCTTACTAAATATGATTTCTTACTTAGCGTGCTCTTCTAAATAAGCTACTGCCTGACCAACAGTGGTAATGGTTTCAGCCTGCTCATCCGGAATAGAGATGTTGAATTCTTTTTCAAACTCCATGATTAACTCAACGGTATCCAAAGAATCCGCACCGAGGTCGTTAGTGAAAGAAGCTTCATTCGTAACTTCTGCTTCATCTACGCCTAACTTGTCAACGATGATTTTCTTAACTCTTGTAGCGATGTCTGACATTGTAAAAGTTTTTGATTACTGGCGCAAAAATATACATTTTGACATATAAGCAATGCTTTAAACAATTTTTGTTTCCACACTTGGGCTTATAAACCCCCAAATAGTGCAATAAATCGGGTTTTCTTGCCCTTTTTTTGAAAATGATGGCTATATTAGATACGCTAAACCTTCCAAAATTCTTTCCATGGCCCTTAAAATGATTCAATACGGCAGTCCGGAATACGAACAAATGGTAGCATTGCGCCGCCAGATGCTTCGCAAACCACTGGGGCTGGATTTCACCGAACAGGAACTTCATTCGGAAGAAAAAAATGTATTGCTGGGCTGTTTCGACGAAGAAGTAATGGAAGGCTGCTGTATGCTGATACAAACCGCCCCGGGCGTTGTTCGCCTTCGGCAAATGGCCGTTTTATCCGGGCTGCAGGGCAAGGGCATTGGCAGGGTGCTGATGTCGTTTGCCGAAAACGTGGCCCGCGACCGTCAGTTCCAAAAGATCATCATGCATGCCAGAACCAGCACAGTCCCTTTCTTCGAAAAACTCGGGTATCATGTAACAGGAGAACCTTTTGTTGAACTGACCATCCAGCACGTGGTGATGGAAAAAGAACTCTGACCTGCCGCTTATCGGGCAATTTTACTGTTCAGCATGGCCCGGAGTTCATGCCGGAAAGAATCCTCCATTCCCTCTTTGGGAACCAGAAAAAATGATTTGGCATCAAAATAGAGATGGAAAAAATGCGGACTCTCAAAAAACCGGCTGAATTTGTTCCATTCCCATTGCATCTCCCCTCTTTCGTTTTCCAGCCTTACTCCATACTGATTAAAGTAGATCGTGAAACTGTCTTTAAAGGTGGCTGCCCGCTTATATATGCTGTTGGGTAAAATGTACCAGAACGAGGCCATCATCATAACCCAGATAAAAGATCCCAGAAGAAATGGCTCGGGCCGGATTTTTTTGGTATAAAACAATACCGCCGCCACAATCGCAAACACATTCACCAGTATCACCAGCACCTTTACTTCCGGACGCTGCACAAAATGGTAACGCAGCGCCTGTATCACTTTTTTCTTTTCGTAGGAGAAACGATGTTGCATGAGGCAAAAATAGCGCTCTCCGCCCGAATTTCACTGCAATCGTTTGCAAAGAATAAAGCTTCCTTCTTACAGTTGGATTCAAAATCATTTCATTATTTTTAGATTCAACCTTTGCCCATATGTCTTTAGCCAAACCGCGCCTGAGTTTCATGCAGATCATCAACATGAATGTGGGCTTTTTCGGAATTCAATACAGTTTTGGATTACAGCAGAGTGCTGTGAATCCGATCTATGATTTTCTGGGCGCCAAACCAGATGAAATCCCACTCCTGAACCTGGCCGGCCCCATGACCGGTTTACTGATTCAGCCCATCATTGGGGTGTTGAGCGACCGTACCTGGCACCCGCGCTGGGGCAGAAGAAAACCTTATTTTTTTATTGGTGCCCTGTTCTGCAGTCTTTGTCTTTTCCTGTATCCGTTCAGCACCACCCTCTGGATGGCTGCCGGTTTGCTCTGGGTGCTGGATGCGGCCAACAATACGGCCATGGAACCTTACCGGGCTTTTATTGCAGACAAGCTTCCCGCTTCGCAACACGCCAGTGGTTTTTTAACGCAGAGTTTTTTTACCGGGCTGGGCATTACCCTCGCCAATATCTCCCTGTTTATTTTCCAGAAATTTATTCCGGGTCAGCACGGCGCCATCCCTTACTGGGTATTTGGTTCCTTCTTCCTCGGTTCGGTCTGTTCTATTTCATCGGTTTGGTGGAGCATCAGCAAGACCCCGGAAATTCCGCCAACTCCGGAGGAACTGGCCGTATTGCGTGCCACTAAAAAGGGCGTATTGCAACCCTTCATCGAAATTGGTCATGCCATTTTTCACATGCCCAAAGTCATGTGGCAACTGGCACTGGTGTATCTTTTTCAATGGTATGCCCTGTTTTGCTACTGGCAGAATGCTTCCAAAAGCATTGCACAGTCTGTCTGGAAAACCACACCCTCCGAAAACAAAACCCTGTACGAAGAAGCGGTTGGATGGGCCGGACTGGTGAACGGATGGTACAATGTAGTTACGTTTCTCTCTGCCTTTGGTCTGGTGTATATGGCCAAAAAAATGGGGCCTAAAAAAGTGCATATTGTTTGCCTGATGATGGCCGGACTGGCCTTGCTGGCCTTTCCGCATATAGAAAACAAGTACATGCTCTTTGTACCGATGGCCGGATTCGGTATTGCCTGGGCCAGTATGATGGGCATTCCCTACCTGATGGTGGTGAACGATATTCCTAAGGAAAGATATGGTGTGTACATGGGCATCATCAACATGATGATTGTGATTCCTATGATTCTGCAAACCACTACTTTCGGTTATATTTTACAGCATTTTTTAAACAACGACCCCGGTAAAGCCATCAGCTTTGGCGGTGTTTTACTCTTACTGGCCTGCGGCGCTACCCTACTAATCCAACCTTCCAAACCGGCAGAGGAGGAAATTGTACTTAGGGCCGGAGGACATTAAACTTAAAACAATTGATATGAAAATACTTTGCATTGGCGAAGCTTTGATCGATATGATCTGTACCGACAAGGGCAAAACCCTTGCAGCCGGAAATCATTTTCTGAAAAAACCCGGAGGCGCTCCTACCAATGTGGCTGCAGCGATTGCTGCCCTCGGAGGTGAGGTGGAACTGGCGGCCAAAGTGGGCAACGATCCTTTCGGCAAACAACTCATTAACGTTATGGAAAACTTTGGTGTGGAAACCAAAGCCATGCTCACCGATCCCGATCATTTTACCACTTTTGCTTTTGTATCGCTGATGGAAAACGGTGAAAGAGATTTTGTTTTTAACAGAGGTGCAGACGGTTTGCTCACCAAAGAAGAAGTGGATGCCATAGACCTGAGCAATGTGCACATCATTCACTTTGGTTCCGCTACTGCTTTTTTGCCAGGTCCTTTACAGGAAGCCTACCTGCATTTACTCAACAAAGCGCTGCAACAAAAAATTTACATCAGCTTCGACCCCAATTACCGGCACTTGTTGTTCCCCAACAATACGCAATCCTTTATTGATCAGTCCTGGCATTTCCTGGAGCATTGCAACTATTTTAAATTAAGCGATGAGGAAGCCATGCTGATTACCCAAACCAACAGCCTGGAAAGCTCAGTAGAGAGTTTGTTGAAAAAAACAAAGGCTGTTTTCACTATTACACTGGGCAAAGACGGCACCATGATCGGATTGAACAACGAATACCATATCGTAGACAGTATTCCCATTAATGCCATTGATACCACCGGTGCCGGGGATGCTTTTGTGGGTGCCATTCTTTATCAACTCAGTCACCGGAGTAAAGTGCAGATGAGCGAACTGAACCTGGGAGACTGGAGAAGATTTGTGGCCAATGCCAATAAGGCCGGCGCACGCACCTGCGAATACATGGGCGCTATGGAAGCATTTGCACATTTGAACAACCAGATTTTTAATTAAGCCAATTTCATCATCGTGTACCAATACAAACTGCACCAACAAATTCAACAGCTCTGTGCCTTTCATAAGCTGGATATTGCTGGAAGCGACAGTGCTTTTTATATAAGGCTGATTGCAAATGCGCATACATTGCAGGAACTTTATTTGTCCGTTTACGACTCGTCTCCTGCGGGCGAATTGAAATTTGCAGAACTTCTGGGGCTGTTGGTTAAAACACACCAGGAAAGAAATGCTGCCTTAAAAAACAGGGATCTTCAAAAAGAAAAAGAGGGCATTTGGTTTCTGAGCAACCAGCTTACCGGTATGAGTTTATACGTAGACCGGTTCTGCGGTAACCTCGGCAAACTGCCGGGCAAACTGGATTACCTGCAAGAGCTGGGCGTTAACCTGCTGCACCTCATGCCGGTATTCGAAAGTCCTGCAGGGGAAAGCGATGGCGGATATGCGGTTTCCGATTTCAGAAAAGTAGATCCGCGTTTTGGCACATTAAACGATCTGAAAAAGGTACAGCAGCAGATGCAGCAACAGCGGATGTACCTGATGACCGATATTGTGCTGAACCATACTTCGCACCGCCATGAGTGGGCGGAGAAAGCCAAAGCCGGCGACACCACCTACCAGGATTATTTCTACATGTTCAACGACCGGGCTGTGCCAGATCTGTTTGATGAAACCATGCCCGAAATTTTTCCGGAATCTTCCCCGGGTAATTTTTCTTTCGTACCCGAATGCAACAAATGGGTAATGACGGTGTTCCACAACTATCAGTGGGACCTGAACTATACCAATCCGGCCGTATTCGTAGCCATGCTGGATACCATTTTCTTTTATGCCAACCTGGGCGTAGACATTTTGAGGATTGATGCACCTGCATTCATCTGGAAGCAGTTGGGAACCACCTGCCAGAACCTGCCCCAGGCACACCAGTTGCTTCGGTTGATTAAGCAATGTGTGCATATTGCTGCACCGGGTATGGCTTTACTGGGTGAAGCCATTGTTGCACCCAAAGAGATCATGAAATATTTTGGCACCGATGCATTCACCGCCAGGGAATGTGATGTAGCTTACAATGCCACACAAATGGCCCTGCAGTGGGATGCACTGGCTACGGGCGATACCCGCGTGATGCTGGTTGCCCAACAGGAACTGCAACAAAAACCGTTTGGCACCACCTGGATCAACTATACGCGATGCCACGACGACATCGGTTTGGGCTACGACGACAGCATGATTGCTGCAGCAGGGTACAATGCTTACCACCACCGCAAATTCCTGAAGGATTATTTCTCCGGCAACCATCCGCTTTCAGATGCAACCGGTGCTTTGTTTTCGGTGAATCCCAAAACACAGGATGCACGCATCAGCGGCACCCTGTCTTCCCTGTGCGGACTGGAAAAAGCATTGGAATTGCAGAACAATGCTGCCATTGATATGGCTATAGCAAAGATTTTACTGATGCAGGCCCAGAGCATGTTCCTGGGTGGCATTCCCATGTTGTTTTACGGAGACGAACTGGGTTATACCAACGATTACAGTTACCTCAACGATTCGGGTAAAAGCTACGACAACCGATGGATGCACCGCCCGGTAATCAACTGGGGCAAGGCAGAAAAACGCAATGAAGTAGACTCCATCGAAAGCCGCATCTTTTCTGCCACTCAGCAAATGATCCGGATCAGAAAACAATTGCCGGTACTCTCCGACCTGAAAAACTGTACCTGGCTGCATCCGCACAATATTCATGTTGCCGGTTTCCTGCGTGCCTACAACCATGAACGGGTGTACTGTTTATTTAACTACAACAGAAAAGCTTCTTTTATTACCTGGCATGCTTTTAAAGAACACGGCATGGTTCCGGTATCACTCTACGATCACTGGTCTGGTCGCAAATACAAAGTAGGGCCCGATCACGAATACTTTGTGCTCAAACCCTACCAGTTTTGTATTTTGGAACCAGAGCGATAGCAGCTTGTTCCACAAATGCCCCTTTATAATTTAATCACCAAAGACACCGACCAGTTGCGGCCTTCGGATGGCCAGATACCCGGACCCGGATAAAACAGGGGGCGTTTGGTGAAATATTGTTTATTGAGCAGGTTGTTTACATTGATTTTACAACTGAGTTGTTGGCAGATTCGCAGCGTGCTGTTCAAATCCAGCAATCCATACGCAGGTACCAGGCCTACTGCTCCTGTTGCAGGAGGAGGTGTTACGGTATTCAATGCATCTGCAAATGTGGCCGACACATAACTGTGCAAGAGAGAAATACTTAGCAGGGGTGTATGAATGGTTGCTCCGTTTCTGGTTGTGAAATCCGGTGCAGACTCCACTTTGTTTCCGGTTACCTCCACATTGTTTCCGCCATTTTTTACAATCGCCCTCAGGTACCTGGCTTCCATGAATGAAGTAGCAGTAAACAGCGTAAGCGCAGTATTCCTGCTCAACCGCCAATTGGCTTCTATCAGCATTTCCAGTCCCTTTGTTCGTGAATCTCCGATATTGGTTCTGTAAGTAACCAGGTTATTGGCGGCATCCGTTTGTGCCAGCGTTCCAAAACGGTTGTTCTCGCGCAGCAAAAATGCAGTAACATCCCATTTAAACATATTCCAGCTTCCCCTGAATCCAATCTCTGCATTATATCCATGCGCATCTTTGATATCCGGATCTACTTGCTCGTAGAGCGATGCCGGTACCAGGTCTTTAAAAATCATAGGCCGGTAAGACTGCGACCATCCACCATAGAATTGAACCTGTTCATTGATTTTATATTGAATGCCTGCGCCCAGCAAGGGGAACCTGTGTTGAATAGACAGCGGAATTTTATTGGCCGGATAATACTGAATCTGCCCCGACATATCTGTTCTTCCCGATTCTATCCTGGCCCCTGCGGTAACCGTTAAACCCCTGAACAAGGCAAACCGATTCTCTGCAAACAGTGCAAGGTTGTTTGTTTTGAAATGGAGATCCCTGCCCCAAAGTGGATTTACCAGGCTCAGATCAAAATCCGCACCGGTGGTTCCTTTTCCCTGTTGCGTTCTGTGCAGATGATTGTTCATGTATTGTATTCCTGCTGAAAGAGTATGCTGCTGTTGTCCTGTTCTGTAATGCTGCAACAATCGCAACTCTGTGGTATAACTGTTGAACCGGTCTATATCTACCTGCCGGTTATTGTATTGCATCGTTGCCGCCTGAATAGTATCCATTACGTTGGTTGGCTTATCGAACAGTACACTGTTTCTTTTTCCAAGAACAGCAGAACTGGTAAGCTGTAAACGCGTATCCGCATTGACCTGCCAATGCATGGTAACAGAAGGCACATGAATATCCGGATTAAAATAATTGCGTGTTCTGGTGGCCATTCGGGGATCTGCTGCAAACATGCTGTCGTTCAATGCGCCGGGAATCTTGTACGTATAAGCCGATCTGGACCATTCTAACTGTACCGAAAAACGGCGATTGGGTGCATATTCCAGCGCCACTTGCTGTGCCTCTGATCGGGTATTTTCTTCCCGCCGGTATCCCTCTCTCGATTTTTGGTATTGGTATGCATAGTAACGAAACTTTCCAATTGTTCCGGAAACAGCATTGTACGTACTGAACAACCGATAAGATCCGGTAGTCGTGATGTTTTCAAAAGCAAACCTGCCCGTGCTGTCCGGCCTTTTGGTAACATAGTTCAGCATTCCGCCAAACTGTGCTCCGTATTGCAGAGAACCCGTTCCCCTTACCAATTCGATCCTTTCAATGCTTTCAAAAGGCATGCTGTAATGGCTTGCAGGATAACCATACATATCTGAGTTGATCATTACGCCATTTTTCCGCATATTGAATTCCCATCCACGATGCGGATCCAGTCCGCGCGTAGCAATATTCACCTGATTACCCGCACCATCCATATCATATACAAATACACCCGGTACTTTGGCAAAAACCTGCCTTCCGGTTTTGGAAGAAATATCTGCATTCAGATAACCCAGGCGGATCAATTCTGTTTTCTTCCCGCTGTTCAGGTAAGTTCCCTGCTCTTCCGGCAAACGCATTGTAGATCGGATATACCCAATAACTGTGATACTGTCTAATTGTTCCTGGGCTTGCATGGTTTGCAGCTGCAGGATGCAGCCACAAACCACAACAAACCTTTTCATTTGTTGTTTCACTATCGATTATTTTACTGGCTCAATTAATTGATTTAATGCAAACGCATACTCAATCCGATGTTCACGGAGTAATCGGCAAAAGCCGCATCGCCCTTGGCATATACTCCGGTAAGATTGGTCCTGATCTGATCCGGCACACTCTGTGTTCTGTTGCGCATCACTGCCACAGGAACATAGGCATATAGGTTGATTTTCCGGAACATATACGTTACGCCCGGTTCTATGGTCAATACCTCACCGGGTCTGCGAAATCCTTCGCTTCCGCCGAACAGGTCCTTTGCCGGTATACATTCAAATCGCAATCCTCCGGATACAGTCCAGTTGCCGAGGTGATAATTCATGCCCCCTCTGATCAGGTACTGATCGGGTACACTCATAACATCGGTGGTATAAGCCACTGCTGTTGCCGCAGGGGTGCCGCCTCTTGCAGTAGACACACCGTTCTGTTCGCGCGGATTGATCAGGTAATAAAAATTACCATAGAGTCCTGTTCTGGGAGACAGGCGGTGATAGAGATTCAGCTCCGCCGTTACACCCGTTCCGCCATCGCCCAATTGTATGGACTGATCTACCGGGCCCACTACCCTTGTTCCGGTATTGGTGTAAAAACGATCGGTGTATCGGTAATCTCCTGTTGCCAGTTTAATACCCAAACCGGCCTGCAGATTAAACCTCCGGAATTTTGAAGGATTGGTAACCCATACATAACCAGCCAAACGGATATCCCCCAACCCGAATGAATGGGTCTCGTGCCTGGCTGCTCCTCCGTGTTCGTACAAAGAGGATCTGGAGTTGGAGATAATGGGAACATATACCGTCATGCTCCAGCGTTTATTGATGATTTTCGTGATACCCAAATCCATAGTGAATGTATGGTTGATCACTTCTGTTCCCTGTGCTACTCTGTGCTTCTGCTCGTCTGTTCCCACAAAATGACGGAACGATTTAAAATAGCGCGTGTTGGCAGAAAAGAAAAGGCCGGTAGTATCTATATGATTCATCAGATTCAACGGGCCACAGGATGCGCCACCGGCTCCTCTGATGGCCACACAGCCCTGCGAATGAGCCTGCTGGCTGGTACACGAAAGGGCAATAAGAAGTACTATAAAATATTTCATTTTAATTTTTTATGGTGTGATCAGTAAATTGGGGATGTGCACGCACAGGCAACCCAACTGCCATTGAAATGGCAATTGTATCCATGAAACATGCACCTGGTGTTTACTTCTTCATCTTAAGCCGGGTAGCTACAAGCTGCCCTACTTTTTGTCCGATGTCCGTGCTGATGATACAGGAATTGTGATAGTGAAGACCGCCATAGAAACGCGCCCAGTTATTTTCATCCGCTGCATGCCTGAACGATTTGAATGAACGGCTATTAATGCCAAACTCCAGCTCGGTTGAGTCGGTATAGGCAAAATTGTCGCCGAACACACTGGTCAGTGCTTCTGCTGCTGAAGAAGATATGGTGGAATGCCCGCAGGTATATTCGGGAAACGCGGGCGTTTGTAAATAGGGTCTCCAGTTGATATCGATGTACTTATTGATCACAGTTTCAGGACGAACGGTATTGTGCTTGTACTTTACATACCAGCATTGAATGAATGCATCAAACAATGCAATGGCGGTTTTGGCTGTTGCACATACCGTTGTTGCATAATCGGATTTTGCTTTTTGCGCGGCGATTCCAACCACACTCATCCAGTGGCCTGCCGGCGAAAACTTTTTACTGCCAAACATAACATGTCCGGTTACATTCATCTTAAATGGATTATCGTCCCAAAACTCTGCAATATGTTTTTGTTCAGGAGTAAGACTGTCTCCTGCATTTTTAATGGCCATTACTTCCCGGTAGTACTTACTGTTCTTGTCTGTGATATTGAAGGCTGGCGGCGGAGCAGGATCAAAAATACCGGCACTGTCGATGACCATTGTTCTGATCTCCATCCAGTGCGGTTCGGCTGCCGAAGCATACATTGGTGGTGTAGGTACCCATCTGCCCGGAATATCTTTTACGGTGTATTTTTCAGCTCCACGGGTTTCCAGGTAATTGTCTTGCTTACTCCAACGTACAATTTCTCTTCCGATACTGTCTGCAAATAAACGGGAGGCTTTTTCTATTTTATCTGTTAATCCTTTTTTTCTGGCAACTTTCATAATACTGTCTGCATACACTTGCATGCTTCCTTCCGGAAAAGTAACCGATTCGCCTACTTTCATATAAGCCATTAAACTGGCCAGCTCTACATCCACCTCCGGTGTTAACGCCGGTGCATGTATGGGTTTCAGTCCATTCAACTGTCCTCCCAACGACTGGTACTGGTCGGGGTAAGCAGCTGCTACGACTTCATAAGCAGCGATCGCTGCATAGGCATAATTTCGGGAAGCAACCATGGGTGGAAAATTATTGCCCATCACCACGGAGTTCAGTTCATGAACGGTTGCACTAAATAAATCGGGATTGTGTAAAAAAGTTTTATACTCATCACTGTTCTTGCAGGAAAATATACATAATACCACAGCAAGGCCTAGTAAGGTCTTCTTCATAAAATTCAGCTAGTTTAGATAATAAAAGAGTTAATGCTTAATGAACCAGCATTATACTTGTGGTGGATGATCCTGCAATTTTGTATAGTCGCCACCCAAACAGGCGTGCACAATTGCCCGCTGAATCTTATCAGCTGTACCACAGCTAAACTGCCAGGAAAAGAAGTGGTCTTCTGTAAAATCCTGAACGGAAAACTTAGCAGTATGTGGATGGGATGAGGAATTCTTTTTGGAAGTACCGTTTTCTACAAAGTCGTTGGCCAAACGGAAGAACTGATCTCTCGCACTGCGGATACCTGTTTTCTCTGCATTCGGAATACAAAGCAATTCCATGGAATCCATGTAGAATCTGCGTTTCACGAATGTGTAGGAAACTCCTTTGATCTCAATTTGTCCGGTAACTTTTTCGTAGACCGGTGAACTGTTGGTATAGGGAAGGCTTACTGGAACCTTGATGTGCAGCAGGGCGGCTTCATCGAACAAATCCTGATCCAGCTCTGCCTGCAACTTTTCTTCCGAACGAATTTCCAGTCTGTTGTACAGCAACCTGTAACCGCCCCAGTTAAAGAGCAGGAAGGCAAGCATCAGTATGGCAATTCCCTTTTTCACCTATCCGAAAATACAAGATTTTATTGAACTTTAAAAGTTTTGTTATCGGGTCCGACCCCTGTAATTGTTAGTTTTTTCCAGTGCTTCGGCAGGGCAGACTTCAACTGGGTTATTCCGGTCGGCGTTATCTCCAGTCCGCCAAATCCCATGAGTACCGCCTGCAATACCCCACCTGCCCCTGTGGCAAAATAGGGATTGGTCCCCCCCTTGGTTTCTGCAATTACCCGGAACGGCGGATTCAGGTTGGGCAAATACGCATCCTGGAAAAAATGAAAAGCTCTTTCCGGTTCTCCCAACCGGTTGTGCAGCAGGGAGAAAATGGCCTGGGTCATGGCAGGTGTGCCTTCGTTGGGTACCCGGGTTTCGTAGTATTCCAGGTCTTTGCGTACCTGTTTTGGATCGGTGATCTCCTTCAGCGGGTAGGCCAGCAGGTTTACATCTCCCTGCTTGATTCCTTCGCCATTGTATGTTGCATGCTCCCGGGTTACCCCATCCTCCATTTTCAGGATCGGAATATTTTGTGCTACATGCATCCAGTCGGTATTGGCGGGCTGCCCCAGTATTCGTGCTGCTTCGGTGGCATACTGCAACACGGCTTTTGCCGCAGCATTGGTAAACGCATTGTTGTCTACATTTTCGGCCCACTCATCGGCTGCTACCACATTGTTGATTTCATATTTACCGGGTCCGTTCCGCTCTACCCTGCTGGCCCAGAAATCGGCTGTTTCCTTCAGCAACGGCCAGCCCTTTTCTCTCAGCCATTCCTTGTTTTGTGTTACACAATAGTAATTCCAGGCAGCAATACCCACACAGGCAGTAATATGGTGTTCAAAAGGTCCGCTCAATGCCCATACCGGTGTTTCTTCCACTCCGCTGGCTGCGCTTTCCCAGGGGAACATAGCGCCTTTGTATCCGTGATTGAATGCATTTCTGCGGGCTGCCTGCAATCGCTGGTACCGATACTCCACCAGACTTTTCGCCATTTCCGGATGCAACACCAGTATGGCAGGATACATCCAGATTTCCGTATCCCAGAACACGTGCCCGTTGTATCCCAGTCCACTCAGACCCATCGGAGAAGGGCTCATATCGGATCCCTCACGGATAAAGGAATACAGATGATACAACATGCTCCGCACATCCTGCTGTGATTGTGGATCTCCTTCTATCTGAATATCACTTTGCCAGAGTTTACTCCAGGCCTTGTGGTGGAATTCCAGCAACCGGTCCCTTCCTTCCAGCTTGGCAAATATGGTCATGCGCTCTGCCTCGTTCAATGCATCGTCGTGATGGGCGCTGGTAATGGACGAACCTGCAATGGAAAAACGATAAGTGGTTCCTGCCTTCAGTTTTTTAGTAAACTTCATCAGGTGCATATTGTTGTCCCACATTTCATGAATCACCCTTGGTTCGGTGCCATGGGCTTCATCAAAGAGAAAAGTATTGGAGGCACACATCAGCAATTTTCCGGTTGGGCTCTTTGCCGAAGAAGTGAGCAGACTGATGGTTACATGCGGACGGTCTATTTCGTTGTAATAATTCTGTACGTCTTTTAATGCATCCGGCGCTTCCATTACGCTGGCAGTACTGAGCTGCAAATCTTTCTTTACCGTGATGCTCACATCCATCAAAACAGTAAAAGGCAGGTGCCGCAACGAATAGTAGGTATACCGAATGCTGGCTTTATCGGAATAATCGAAAGAACAGGTAAACCCTGCTTTTTGCATGTCCAGTTCCTGTTTCAGGTTTTGTACATCTCCTGCACCCAGGTCTTTCCCGTCTATTCCCAATCGCATATTCAGCAGATTGAAACTGCGCAGGAAATTGCTCACCCTTCCCCTGCCATACTGGTCGTACGCACCTGCCAGTACCACATCTTTTACCTTAAAAGGTTCCGGCGAGGAAACAATGCCGATCATTCCATTGGCAACGGTAATTCCATAGTATCCGGATGCATTTACCGGAGATGCGGTTATTTTCCAGGGATCCTGAGCATGCACTTCGGCAAAAAAGCTGCTGAAGATCAGAATAGAAAAAGCAAGCAATCGTTTCATAATCCTTATTTTGCAAATAATCATTGATTTCAAATTTATTCAATAAAAACGGGTTGAAGCTAATTTTTTCAACCAATATTAGAAAGAACTGTTTGTAATAAAAAAGGCTATGAAAAAACTGCTGATTGTTGTATTTGTACTGATTGCCCTTGTGGCAGTTCTGGGTTTTTTAATCCCTTCCGAACAAAAAATTGCACACTCGGTTACCGTAGATTGTCCTGTGGAAGCACCCACCCGGCTGGTTTCCAATCCTGCCAAATGGAGCGCCTGGTGGCCCGGAGCTAAATTGAACGATTCTGCCTACACCAGCGGGCAAACGCTTTTTCAGATTCAAAAGGTATTGTTGAATGGTTTTCAGGCGGCCTCACAACGCGGAAGTCTGCAGGGGTCGGTAGATTTTAATTTTTTTATGGCGGCCAACGGAGGAACACAGTTCAATATCAACGGTGCATACCGGCTTTCTTCCAATCCTTTTAAGCGGGCACTCGAATACATTTCGCTGGTGGATACCAAAAACACCCTTCGGGATTTCATACAACAGATTGAAACCAATTTTTCGGACATAGAAAAAGTATATGGTTTTAGCATTCAAAGAAACCAATTGGTACACACGGCCTATATTTCGCTCAAACAGCCCTTTGATCACCAGCCCTCCGTACTGGAAATCGACAGCCTGGTGCAGGAAGTAAAACAATACATTGCTGCACAACAAGGAAAGGAAATGGATGCGCCGATCATGAATATTTATCGCGGCGAAAACAGTCCCTTCGAAGCCATGGTAGCCATTGCCACCAACCGTGAACTTCCGTCTACCAATCGTTTCCTGCTCAAAAACATGGTACGCAACGGCTATGTAATGGTGGCAGAAGCAAAGGGCGGATTTCAGGTAATTGATTCCTGCAAAAAGGAACTGGAGAACTATGTACTGGATTACCGGAAAAGTTCCCCGGCCATCCCCTTTCAGCAAATGATTACGGATCGGGTAAAAGAAAAAGACAGCAGCAAGTGGATCACGAAACTGTTTTATCCGGTAAGGAATTAAGCAACCCGGGTTCATCAATTACCGTATCGAGATCACTTGTAGCGGTGCATTGTTTTTTGCAATGAGGTAGGCCGTTCTTGTACCTATACGAATCGGCTTTATCTGGCGCACTTCACCTGCAACTGCAACCCCTCCGATACCGCTTGCCGTAATACGGCCTTTTTTGACCCGAAGCAGACTGCCGTAATCTGCATCCTGCATACCCAGTTCCATGCTGTACGGATGAAAGTTGCCCATCAGCAATATATCTGTATCCGATGTATCATTACCCAACAACAGGCTGGCTGCACGCATGGTGCTCAGCTGAGCTTCGAATGGCAGGGTCTGCAGTTCAAACTGTCCTTTGCCATTGTTCATCAGTAATGCATTGCCAAAATAATCGGCCTTGAGTTGTACCGATTTGTTTAATGATTGCTGACCAAACAGCTCTGCCATTCCTGCTTTGGCAAAATCTGCCGCATACAGAAATTTCTTCCGCAACAGGGGAATTTGTTTTTCCAGCACGCCCTTTCCTGCAAAAGGAAGTTCTGTACCCTTCAGGAAATAACTCATCGCCTGTTCTCTTCTTCCATTGTTGTCGAAGTCGTTGATGTAAAGTTGCACCGGTTCTTTTTCGGAAGCCTTGAGCCGGGTATTGAGTCCCAGATTGCCGGCCAGTATATCAGGGTCACCGTCTCCATCCACATCCTGCACGGAAATAAACTGCCACCAGCCTTTTCGGGTGGTGATCGGTTCGCGCACAAAGCGATTTCCCTGTTGCAGGAATGCATCAATGCTACCCCACTCATAACAAAGCACCAGTTCTTTTTTTCCGTCTCCGTTCAGATCGGCCCATGTTGCTCCGCTCACCATTCCGGGCTGCAACAGCTCTTTGGAATAAGCAGCCGTAACATCCCTGAATTTTCCACTGCCATCATTCTGCAACAAATAAGATCTTGGCGTTGTTCCGTACTGCCAGGGTTGCACCCTGCCTGCAATAAAAAGATCCGGGATTCCGTCTCCGCTGAAATCATGAACCGCTACCCTGCTCTGTGTTACATAGATGGCGCCAAATGCATCTGTCTTTTTTTGTAGCCGGCCTGTACCATCGTTCAGATAAAGCAATGGCTGCAAATGCGGATCCTCGCCATAATACTCATTGCCTCCGCTGGCGATTACCAGGTCGGGATGTGTATCGTTGTTCAGATCTACCCATTGTGCATCCACTTGTTCCCACATGCTGTCGTTGGACAGCCCGGGTTGCGGCAGCTGCACAAACTTCCCTGCCTTGGTTTGCAGGTATACTGCACTATGATGGGTTTTGGATGCACCCACAAATACATCTTCCAAACCGTCGTGATTGATGTCTTCCACGGCCAGCGCCGGCCCTTCGGCCGAAACCATATGCGGAATCAAAGGTTCCCGGTCAAACTCATTGAACGGGTTTTCTATATGCCGGTAATTCAGTTCAGTAGATGCCGTGATGTCTTCAAATACCGGTGATACTTTTGCAACCTGCAGGCTGCTGTAATTAAACAGCTGAAGGTCTTTTCTGTAGGTGGCCGTTTGCGTTTTCCCTGCTGCAAGTTGGAGTCGTTCGCAGCGGTTATCGGGCCAGATCAGCAACGCAGAATCTACCTGTACCCCTTCCAGCCCTGCATGTAAAGGTGCCTGCATACTGGATTGAAATCCATGCACCGTCTGTTGTTCGTAAGTATGAATACCTGTTGGTGTATATACCAGCAGCTTCGCTCCCAGTGCCTGTGTATTTACCGGGAAACCCTTCAATTCCAGAGACACATAGGCTGCTTTCTTTTCGGCCTGGTTGGTATTGTTCTCATATACCATCACCGGCTCATTGATGTTGTTGACCACTATATCCAGATCGCCATCGTTGTCGAGGTCGGCATACAATGCACCGTTCGAAAAACTGGGCGGATTTACGGCAATACTGTCTGTCAGATTTTTAAAACCAAAGGACCCCTGGTTCAAAAAAAACTGGTTGGGTATTTTGATCTCCGGAAACTTGTTGGTCAGGGCCAGGTCTTTGTCGTTGATTTTTTGTTCCTTCAGCTTCTGCTGAATTTCTTTTCCGGAAATAAAATTGATGTAATCAATATCATTCATCCGTTTCGGAATTCCATTAGACACAAACAGGTCTTTCTTTCCATCGTTGTTGAAGTCTACCCACAGCGGCGCCCAGCTCCAGTCGGTTGCATGCACCCCCGCATATTGACCCAACTCACTGAATTGTCCGTTCTCCCGGTTGTATTGAAGGTTATTTCGCGCATACTGCGGTGCATATCCGTAAGCCAGCTTCTGCTGAAAAATGGTATAATCGTCTTCGGAAGGAGACCTGCGGATCATGTACGGATCATAGGGCAGCATATCCACCGAAATAATATCCGGCCGTGCATCGTTGTTAACATCTGCCACATCTACGCCCATACTGAACTGACTGGTATGCCCCATGCGCCGGGTACTTTGTTCTGCAAATGTTCCGTTGCGCTGATTAATGTAGAGATAATCGTTTTCGTGAAAATCATTGCCCACATAAATATCCGGCCAGCCATCCAGATCAATATCTGCTACGGCCACACCCAATCCATATCCGATCTTAGTGCCGTTGATGCCTGCACTGTTGGTAATATTGGTATAGCGAACCTGCCCGTTGGCCATCCGGTCGTTGCGGTACAGCCGCTGTCCGGCCAGTGAATCTTCCTGTCCGTTGAAATAAGTTCTTGGCGCATAATTGCCATCGTGCGTTACCGGATGATTCAGCAAAAACATATCCAGGTCGCCATCTGCATCATAATCCAGAAATGCTGCCTGGGTACTAAAGCCCGAAAAGTTCAGCCCATAGTCCGAAGCCTGCTCTTTGTAATGCGGAATTCCTTTTGCATCAATGCCAGTGCATACCAGCAACTGGTTGCTGCCTTTTAAATGCAGAAAATTGGATACCCTGCAGATATACAAATCCAGTAAACCATCGCTGTTGATATCTACCACAGATACACCTGTACTCCAGGCAGTTTCTGCCGGTATGCCTGCTGCTGCAGACACTTCTTCAAAATGCATACCTCCCCTGTTGAGGTACAAGGCATTGCTTTTTTGATTGGCTGTAAAAAAAAGATCAATGAGTCCATCGTTATTGAAATCGCCCGAACCTACTCCGGCTCCGTTGTAATAATACATGTAGGAGAAAAGATTGAAGGAGGGAGTTGGAGTAAGCTGGTTGGTAAAATCTAAACCGGTTGCTTTACTGTTCAATACCCTGAACAGGGACGCTTCATTATTTTTATCTGTACACCCTGTGATGCCCGTAAATGCAAGGATCACCGCAATAGTAGCGACCATGCACCACCTGCTTCGTTTAGAATCCGGCATCATCAATTTGAACATAAGGGTTATTTTGTGGTATTCGCTTTTTCACTGTACCGGAAAAATACCGGGTAGCTGTTGTTCTGTAAAAACAGGAATCCGGTTTGCTGCTTGTATTTCACCGGAGCAATATCGCGCACCTGCCCGTTCAGGCTGATCCCACTTTTATAAGGAGCAGTAATGGTATAGCCGCCCTTACCGTCTCCCAGCAATACCTGTCCGTAAGAAGCATCCACACTGCAGAACTGCGGCAACAGATCAAAGAAATTACCGGCTGCAAGCAGGTCTGCATGGCCGTCTTTGTTTACATCCGTAACTGCAATTGCGTTGATGGAAGACAATTGAGCTTCCAGCGGCAGCGCACGAATACTGAACTGTCCTTTTCCGTTATTGATGGCAACAACCGAAGCTGCGTTGTTCACTTTCAATACAGCGGCATCTTTCAATCCTTCCTTGAACAACTGTTGCATGGTTTTGGATGCATAGTCCTGGTGTTTGAGGTTGGATTTTTTGAGCGATGGAATCTGATCCGTGATTTCTTTTTTCATGAATACCGGAACATCTTTTTCTCCAATGGAATGGCTGAATATTTTATCGGGTGTGCCATTCTGGTCAAAATCTTTAATCCACAATTTCACCGGGTGTTCTGCATCGGGTTTCAGGTAGAAGTTTTCTCCCAGATTGCCCAATACCAGATCGGGCTGTCCATCGGCATTCAGGTCTGCCACCTGCAGATGCTGCCACCATCCATACTGTTCTTCCAGTCCTGTTTTTTGTTCTGTAAACTGTTTTCCGTTAAAGCTGTACACATGCGGATACATCCACTCGCCGGTTATAATCAGCTCCGGTTTGCGATCACCGTTGATGTCTGCCCATGCTGCAGCAGTAACCATGCCCAGGTTGTTCAACATGGGTGCCACCGTTTCGTTCACTTCGCGGAACACCGCATTGCCTTCGTTGCGATAAAGGAAACTTTTTGGAGACATCCCGTAATTCTGTGGTTCACTCCTGCTTCCCACCAACAGATCCATTCGCCCGTCTCCGTCGTAGTCCAGCGGTATAGCTGCTCCGCAGTTGGTATGACTCACCGGGAGAGCGCCGATCTTTAAACTGAAATTACCTGTGCCATCGTTCAGGAAAACATGATTCTGGTAACTCTCGGAGGAAGCCGCAGTAAAGTTACCGCCACCACCGGTGAAGAGATCGGGATCTCCATCCTGATCGGCATCAAAAAAGAAGGCGGCCGTTACATCGTTGAAAGCATATTTTTTAAAGTCGGGCACTTCCTTCTTTACAAATCCACCGGCTGTTTGCAGATAGAGTTGTCCGGGCTGCCTCAATGCACCTCCGATATAAACATCTTCCAGTCCGTCGCCGTTTACATCTCCAACCGCTGCTTTGGGGCCCTGTTTGGAGAGCATGAAAGGAATATTTCGCTCGGTATAAAAATCTACATAATCGTCTTCGGTATGTTTTTCGAAAGGCATTTGAAGCGCTTCAAAATATGGCGCTGCAGCCGGAAGTACTGCCGGTGAATAAGGCCGTGCCGAAGCTACTTTATATTGAATGGTATGCTGCTGGTTAATGGCCGGCTTGATCAGTGTGGAAACACTTCTGTCAGGCCAGATTACCTGTATGGAATCCGGCTGACCGTTACCGACACCAATGGTTTGCCGGTATTCTACCGAAGATTGAAACCCTTTGCTGGGAATCAGTTCTCTGGTAATGATTTCTCCGCCTTGGTAGAGCTTGATGATGCTTCCGATTCCAAATGCATTGGGCACTTTGTACTGTAGCTGAACGCCAATATAATTTCCTTTCTTTTGTTCTCTGCTGTTGTTCTTATACACCAGCGCCTGTTGGTTTACATTGCTGATGACCAGATCGAGGTCGCCATCGTTGTCCAGGTCTGCATAAGCCGCACCATTGGAGAAAGTAGGTTTATCAAAACCCCAGTTCATACCGGCATCTTCGAAGCGGAGATTTCCTTTGTTGCGGAATGCTTTGTTGGGAATGGGAACAGAAGGCATTTTATCGATCACGGTTTCCACTTCTTCTTTTTTACCGGTCAACGCCATCTGGTTCACTACATCATTGGCAAAAAAATCGATGAAGTCCTGATCGGTCACATCCCGGTAAATGCCATTGCAAACAAATATGTCTGAGTATCCGTCGCTGTCTGCATCGAACATCAGCGCACCCCAGCTCCAGTCGCTCGCTGCCACACCACTGTAGAAAGCCGTTTCGCGGAATTTTCCTTCTCCGTTGTTTACCTGCAGCGAATTCTGCGTAAATTGGTTGTAAAAGCCCTGGTTCTGTTTCAGTTTATATACATCGTAGCCTTCGAAAGAAGTATTGGTTTTTAACCGGTAATCGTCTCCCGGTAACATATCTGTTGTAAATATATCCGGGCGGCCATCGTTGTTGATGTCCTGCAAATCGGCGCCCATGGAAGAAAAGCTGATGTGCTGTGTGCGTTGTTCTATTTCATCCTTGAAAGTGCCGTTGCGTTGATTGATGTAGAGATAATCTTTCTCAAAGAAATCGTTCGAAACATATACATCCGGATAACCATCTTCGTTGATGTCTCCAACTGTTACCCCCAAGCCAAAGCTGATGATGCTTCCGTGGATGCCCGCTTCCTTGCTCACTTCCGTATATTTTCCCTGATCGTTTCTGTACAAATGATCACCGCCCCCCTTGAGGAACTCCGCAAAGGGCGCCTGCGCATCCGGGATCTCCCGCATGTTAGCGTAGTTCAGGCTGTTGACCGGTATGGGGCTGTTGTTGA
>JAQTZD010000027.1 GCA_028687975.1 Sediminibacterium sp. | reverse complement strand
CGGGCTCAGCACAGACTATGCACTCAGCTACAGCATATTTAAAACAGAACCCCTGGTCATGATGTTTCCCCGTGCCTACGGCGGAAGCAACAGCAATATGGAAATCGCCGAAGAGAAGTCCAAAGCGTTGGAAGCCCTGCAGCAAATGCCGCAGCAACTGGCACAGCAACTACAGGGGGCCATGCAGTTTTACTGGGGTGGCATAGAAGCAGGCACTTCCGGCCCGCCCTATGCAGGCGCCATCATCTGTTTCCTGGCCCTGATCGGTTTTGTGGTGGTCGATAAAAAATATACTTACTGGATTGCAGCTGCAGCTGGCCTTACCCTACTCATGAGCTGGGGTAAATATTTTGAAGGGTTCAACCTGGCCATGCTGCAATTCCTGCCTTTCTATAACAAATTCCGGGCGCCCAGTATGATCCTGGTGATTCCCACTTTCCTCTTTGCGATGCTGGCGACCCTGGCATTGCATAAAATCATTACCGAACAAAATAAGGAGCTGCTCTGGAAGCAGTACAAGAAAGGATTGCTGGTAGTGGCCGGCGTATTTGCCATAGCCTTACTGGTTTACTTCAGTTCCGATTTCAGTTCCGAGGTAGACCGTAATCTCCTGAAACAGGTGAATTCCATTCCGGATGCAACCCAGCGGGAAGCAGTGGCTACACCTGTAAAACAATTTGTAACCGGTTTGCAGGAAGATCGCAAGAGCCTGTTCCTGGGCGACCTGCTGCGCACACTCCTGTTCTGTGCAGTTGCCGCAGGAGCGCTGTATGCCAGCATTAAAACAAAAATCAATTCCCTTGCAGTGATTGCAGTGATTGGTGTATTTGCATTGATTGATGTATTCTTCATCAACAGCAAGTACCTGAACAGCAGCAATTACCAGGATGCTGCCGAGTACGAAGGAAACTTTACCCCTTCTCCGGCCGATATGCAAATTTTGCAGGATACCGGCTATTACCGGGTACTGAACTTATCGCGGGATATATCCAGCGCTTTCAACGGAGGTGCGCTTACCGCTTATTTTCATAAATCCATCGGTGGATACCATCCTGCCAAACTGAGCATTTATCAGGATGTAATAGAACGGCAGTTGTACAATTTCCCCAACTGCCTGCCGGTGCTGAATATGCTCAACACCAAATACCTGATCATGCCCGATCAGCAAACCGGACAACCTGTGGTACAGCAGAATACCAATGCCCTGGGCGCAGCCTGGTTTGTAAAAGGTATCCGTTTCGAAAAAGGTCCTGCGGAAGTAATGAATGCGCTCACTTATTTCTATCCAAAGGACACGGCTGTTGTAGAAGAAAAATACAAAAGCCAGCTGCCAGCAGATCTCACATCAGACAGCAGCGCAAGCATTTCACTGGTGTACAACGACAACGATCAGGTAGTCTACAACAGCGCTTCTGCCGCAACTCAGTTTGCCGTATTCAGCGAAGTGTTTTACGATGCGGGTTGGGTTGCCACCATCGATGGTAAGGAAACACCGATCATCCAGACCAACTATGTATTGCGCGGACTGGTGATACCTGCCGGAAAACACCGGATTGAATTCAATTTTATGCCAGCCTCCTATAAAACAGGGAATATGGCTGCAACCGTTTCATCCGCAGCCATCTGGCTGTTGCTGATTCTTGCAGTTGCAGGTAACTTCCGAAAAAACAAAACAGCATAAGATGGATCAAACGGTAGTACTGGGCATTGTTTCTTATAAGGTATTTCCGGCGCAGATGGGTGGGCAGAAATATATTGTTGACTATTACAACGAACTGTCCAGGCATACTAAAATCGTATTGGCTGTGTCTAAAGACAACCAGGCAGATCAATATGCGAATTACAAAATACTGCCCTTCCTGTTTAACCACTGGTATGGCTGGCTGAACCTGATACATGTATTCAGACTTTCTAAAATTATCCGCCGGGAAAAAGTGAATGTGATCATGATAGACCATTCCTATTTCGGCTGGCTGGGGTTGCTGCTGAAAAAAATGACTGGCAAAAAACTCGCAATCAAATCTGCCAATATAGAGTACCTGCGTTTTCGAGACATGCACCGACCCGGATGGCGCATTTACAGTCGCTACGAGGGCTGGGTACACCGGCATGCAGACATCAATTTCTTTATTTCCTCAGAAGAAAAAGCACTCGCCATACAGAAATGGAACCTGATTCCGGCCACCTGCTTCACGCTCCCCTATGGCACCAAAACAACCAGACAGGTGAACAGGGAAGAAAGGCTCAACAGCAGGAGGCTGATTTTGAAAGAAAACAACCTGAGCCCCAATACCAAATTGTTTTTTTTTAATGGGTCATTGGATTATTTACCCAATACAGATGCCCTCTATGTAATTGTACAGGAGTTGCTGCACAGGATGGAATCTTCTCATATCCCTTTCTGTATTTTTATTTGCGGCAGCAATATTTCAGAAGCCTGGATCCAGGTACTGCAAAATACCCCAAATCTGATTTACAAAGGTTTTGTACAGGATATCAACCGGTATTACCAGGGAACCGACTGCCTGATTTGCCCGGTTACATTGGGCACAGGAGTAAAAACCAAACTGGTGGAAGCGCTGGCACAGGGACAGGCTGTGATTGCCTGCAAAAAAAACGGTGCAGGATTGACCCTTCCTGAACTGCAGAAACAACTTACCCTGGTAAACGATTACGACTGGAATGCATTTGCAGAAGCCATGCTGAACCTGGACATACATGAACCCATACAAACACCGGGCTCTTTTTATACCAAATTCAACTGGCCGGCCATCGTTGATGATTCCATTTTATCTTTGCAAAAATGAGCCAACCCGGAACCGATATATCTGTTGTGATTTGTACCTATAACAGGGCAGATTATATTGGAGAAGCCATGAGCAGTCTGTACAACCAGACGCTTGCCAAAAACCGCTTTGAAGTGATTCTGGTGAACAACAATTCCACCGACCATACCACAGCGGTATGTAAAGCATTCATTGCTGAACATCCTGATGCTTCATTCACCTATCTGGAAGAAAACAGACAGGGAGCTTCATTTGCCCGCAATACAGGAGCGGCAATTGCCCGTTCCCCCCTGCTTTGCTTTATGGACGACGATGCCGTAGCAGCACCGGATTACCTGGAAAAGATCATTGTATTTTTTGAACAACATCCCGATGCAGGCGGACTGGGTGGAAGGATCATTCCCCGTTATATACCCGAAGAGCCCAAATGGATGAGCCATTTTGTTTCATCACTGGTAGGCAATTTCGATTACAGTAAAACGGTAACGGTATTCAGTCCCAATAAATATCCGCTGGAGTCGAACATGATCATCAGAAAAGCCGACTTTGATGCTGTGAACGGATTCAACACCGCACTTCCGGGTGTAAAAGGCACATTGCGGATTGGCGGAGAGGGCAAGGAATTCTTTTTGAAATTAAAAGCGCTGGGCAGGGTTATTTATTATGATCCCGCCATTCGGGTGGAACACGTGGTGGAAACCCAAAAGTTAACGCCGGAATATATGTACCGGGTAGCCAGTGGCATCGGCAGAGGCGAAATGGTTCGTACAAAAGCCATTGGTCGATGGAGTTATGTAAAAAAAATAGTTGAATATATTTTTAAATTTGGAGCGGCTTTTGTACTGGCGGCAGGTTATTTGCTACAGGGTTATCCGGCCAGGATGAAACCGGTTATTCAATTCAGGATTGATGCACTGAAAGGTTTACTCAATCATTAATACAAGCGTATGAATTTATATCATTATATCGTAGACAGAAAAATCAAAGGAACACTTACCCGTTTGTTCGGCATTAAATTCCGGCATCCATCCGAAACATCCAAGGTTCGGAGATGGGTGCTTCCCTACTGTATCGGCAAAGGCTGTGATATTGGTTTCGGTGGAGACAAAGTGGTAAAGACCAACTGCGACGGCATTGATTTTCCGCAACCCTATGCCTTTGCGGGTAAAGACAAAGTGGATATTCCCTGCGATGTTATCAAGGAAGAGATCCCCGTACCCGACAACAGCTACGATTATGTTTACACCAGCCACCTGATCGAGGATTTTACCGATACTACCGATGCTCTTCGGAAATTCATCCGGATACTGAAAAACAACGGAACCCTGATCCTGGTATTTCCGGATCAGCCCAAATACGAAGTATACTGCCGCAACATTGGCCAGCCTAAGAACCCATATCACATACATGCAAACATGGGATACCAGTTCATGCTTCAGCGTTTGAATGAAGTTCCCGGCATCCGCTACCAGGAACTCTTCAAAAGCAATTGCGACATCGACTACAATGTGGTGATGGTGCTTAAAGTGGAGAAAGTTGCTGCTTAAAATGTTTGCTGAAAAACAGTAACTGGTATTGCACCGCGTTGCCCCAATACATCCAGTCGTGATTTCCCGGACGCTCGGTGTAATCGTGCGGTATTTTTAAACGCAGCATTTTTTCATGCACCAACCTGCTCATAGGCAGAATCCGGTCTTCCGTTCCGCAATCGATCATGATGGCCAGCGGCGCAACAGGTGGCTGTTCTATTACATTCAGCACACTCCAGTCGTTCCAGTATTTTTGATTGGTCAGGGTATCTCCCAGCCGATGTTCCACTTCGTAGCCTTTCCGGATAACGGTAACATGCAGTGCACCGCTCATGCTTCCGCAGGCGCTGAACAGGTCTGCATGACGAAAGCCTAAAAACAATCCTCCGTGACCACCCATACTCAATCCGGTAATGGCACGTGCTTTCCGGTCGGCAATGGTTTTATAACGGGCATCGATGAATGCGGGTACTTCTGCACCCACAAAGGTTTCGTAGCGATAGCTGCTGTCGACCGGGCTGTTGAAATACCAGCTGCCTTTTGCTCCGTCCGGACACACAATGATGAGTTGCAGGTCATCGGCCATTTGCTTCAATTGCGGAACCCGCATGATCCAGTTATTGTACTTGCCACCGAATCCATGCAAGAGATAAACCACCGGAAAACGCTGTTCTCCTGCGGAATATGCATCGGGTTTGATCACTACGGTTTTAATGGCTTTCTTCATGGAAGTACTGTTGATGGATACCGTATCTACAACAGCTGCGCGGATGGTATTGCTGAACACGATCAGCAACAACCATAAGGATAGTTTTTTCATTTTACTCATTATAGAGGTTTTCTTCGAACCAGTTTTTAAAAAACAATAATTGATAGTCGATGCTGTTGCCCCAGTAGGCCCTGTTGTGTGCTCCCGGGCGTTCCGTATAGTCGTGTGCAATTTTTTTGGCCATCAGCTTTTCGTGCAGGCCCCTGTTCACAGGCAAAAAGAAATCATTCAGTCCGCAATCAAAAATCAGTTTCAATTCTCCGTTTTTCAATGAATCCACCAGGCTCATTACGGTATGATTGTTCCAGTTATCGGGATTATTGTCTTTGGGGCCCAGCACTTTGGGTAGATCCCAGTTTTTAGGGAATGGGCGAAAATCAACACCACCGCAGATACTTCCTGCTGAACCAAATACCGCTTTGTTGCGGATGGCCAGGTAATAGGCTCCATGTCCGCCCATACTCAGTCCGGTAATGGCCCGGAATCCAGAATGCGGTTTGGTTGCATAATTGGCATCAATATGCGGTACCAGTTCGCGGACCATAAAAGTTTCATAGCGATAGCTGCTGTCTGCCGGGCTGTCGAAATACCAGCTGCCAAACCCGCCATCGGGCAGTACCAGCATCAGTTTCATTTCATTGGCCCTTTGCTGCAGCTGGGGTGCATCATTCAGCCATTGCCGGTGATTACCGGCATATCCGTGAAGCAGGTATACCACCGGCAAACGGGCAGTATCCCGTTGATCCGGCTGTATGACCAGTACTTTAACCGGCTTTTTCATGCTTTTGCTGAACACAGACAGGGTATCGATGGAAGCCCCCGCAGTAAATACTAAAACAAGAAGGCTGAAAGTGCAGAACCATTTTCTCATAAGCAACATTTAACAGTGTAAAATACAAAATGCCACCCATTCATCATGGGTGGCATTGAACATATTTACTGGAAAGGTTATTTACCTTTTTGCATAGCGTTCTGCATAGGGTTCACACCGGTAGATTGACCCCTTCCTCTTCCGGCTCCTGTTTTAAAGAGAATGAAATTGCTGGGGGTTACAGTTCCTGAAGGCCAGCTGTTATTGGCTTCATTGATGTCTGCTGTTTCTCTTAAAGGATCCAGCTGAATCTTAACTGCTTTCTTGCTGGTCATGAACAGCTTGGTTACTTTGTTTTCGTTCTTCCTCCAGATCTGTGCAGGAATACGTGAGGTTTCTTTGGTACCATCTTCGAAAGTGAATTCTACAATCAAAGGCATTACCAAACCGCCCTTATTGGCGAAAGTAATCTCATACAGGTTTGTATTTGCGTACTTGGCTCTTTCTTCAGGAGTGGCTGCCGCCATGCTTCCTGCAAAAGAAGGCGCAGGATATTTAACAGTGGAATCATAAGGCTCCATTCCTCTGGTATATCTCCAGTAGAAATCTCTGAGCGTGGTATCTACATCTGTCAGGAACAGAATGTTCTTATCGTTTCTGTTGCGAATTTTGGAGATATCATCGAACGCATTCGCGCCGCTGAACAAAGGCTTATCCAGTCCACGCATCATTGGCGTTCTTCCTGCTCCGTCTGCACCAACGGCATCAGATGGATTGGTATCCATTACTGCATATTTAACCGTATCGATGGCAATATCACAAGGTTCAATGCCATAGAACCATCCTCTCCAGAACCAGTCGAGGTCTTCGGCACTGGCATCTTCCATAGTACGGAAGAGGTCTGCAGGAGTCGGATGTTTGAATGCCCATCTTCTGGCATATTCCCTGAATGCATAATCGAAGAGTTCTCTGCCCATGATGGTTTCACGCAGGATATTCAATCCTGTAGCTGGCTTGGAATAAGCATTTGGTCCAAACAGAATGATGTTTTCACTGTTGGTCATGATGGGTTCCAGCTGTTCTTTGGGCAACTTCATGTAATCAGTAATAGCCCAGGCCGGCCCGCGACGGGAAGGATATTTATTGTCGAACAGTTCTTCGGTAAGGTATTGAACGAATGTGTTCAGCCCTTCGTCCATCCAGCTCCACTGACGCTCATCGCTGTTCACGATCATTGGGAAGAAATTATGCCCCACTTCGTGAATAATCACACCCAGCATACCATACTTGGTAGCCTCACTGTATGAACCGTCTTTATTGGTTCTTCCGTTATTGAAACAGATCATCGGATATTCCATACCATTGGAAGCTTCGATGCTCTGTGCAACAGGATATGGATAAGGAATAGAAAACTTAGAATAGGTTTTGATGGTATGTGCTACAGCCTTGGTAGAATACTTACGATACAAACCATAAGCTTCTTTCGGATAGCCACTCATACACATGATTTTCTTACCCTCCACATATGCAGGCATGGCATCCCAGATGTATCTGCGGCTGGAAGTCCAGGCAAAATCACGTACGTTCTCTGCCTTAAACAACCAGGTTTTCTTTTGTGTGCTCTTGGTTTTTTCTGCTTTCAGCGCTTCGTCCAATGTGGCTATCTCTACCGGTTCCTTGGCTGTTTGTGCCTGGTTCCAGCGGGCCATCTGCGCAGGAGACAATACCTGTGCATAGTTCTGACAAACACCGGTACCTAATACAACGTGATCGGACGGTACAGTGATCTGCACATTGTAATTACCGAATACCAGTGCAAACTCTCCTCTGCCGGTAAACTGCTGATTCTGCCATCCCTGGAAATCGCTGTATACGCATAACCGGGGGAACCACTGTGCCATGGTAAAGAGGTTGTTTCCATCTTCCAGTGTTTCAAATCCGCCACGTCCGCCAAAAGTCATGCGATCCGGAATTTTGTAGCTCCAGTCGATATTTAAAACAAATTTCTGTCCGGGCTTTAAGGCAGCAGGCAGTTCTACACGCATCATGGTCTTGTTGATGGTATATTTCAACGCCTTACCGGTAGCATCGGTGATTTTGGAAATAATATGTCCAAATCCGTTGTCGGTCTTGGCCGCAGCCAGGTTATCGAGCGTACGGGTGGTTACCTGACGTCCGAGGTAGGAAGCATCCTGGTAATTGGCATTGTTGACTGTGCTGTGTTCATTCTCATCCAACTGCAACCAGAGATAGGTTAATACATCCGGAGAGTTGTTGAAATAAGTAATGGTTTCACTTCCTTTCAGTTTCAGATTGGCCTCATCCATTTCGGCCCTGATATCGTAATCGGCACGTTGCTGCCAGTATTTGGGGCCCGGAGCACCACTGGCAGTTCTGTATTCGTTGGGGGTGGGTAAAATGGTTCCCAACTGCTCAAATTTGTTTCCGTGATTGGAAGTGGGGTTGTTCATGATGTTCTGAGCCTGGGCTGTAACCGCAAGTCCGGACATCAATAAAAGCACCGCTAGTTTTTGCATTTTTTTCAATTTAATGATAGAGAGGAAATCTTTCAACAGCCATTTCTAAAGCAAGTGCAAATGCAACAGCTGAAACATACAGCATGTATTCTCTGCGGTTCACTTTGAATAGCGTAACGAAAATAAGGGTTATGAATAATATTCCAAGTACGATCAGCAATTGTCCGGCTTCCAGGCCAAGATTAAATGCCAGCAGCTGCATCACAATGGATTCGTCTTTGCCCATCAGGCTTTTCAGGTAATTGCTGAAACCCAGGCCATGTACCAGTCCAAAAAACAGGGCAAAGAAGTAAATCAGCGGAAATTTAGCCTTGAAACTAAACTTTTTGACAAACACATTACTAAATGCTGTAATAACTATGGTCACCGGAATCAGGAATTCGATCCAGGACATGGAATAATTGATGAGATCAAAAACACTCAGTGCCAGTGTAATGGAGTGGCCGATGGTGAACGCGGTTACCAGCACCAGCAGTTTTTTCCAGTCTGCGAACTGGTAGCGGATACAGAGGGCTACAATAAACAGGATATGATCAATCCCCTTCAGGTCGGCAATATGCTCGTACCCTAACTTAAAATACAGTCCGAAATCATTCATAAGCAGAAAGTTAAATTAATTCCGACATTTGTATCCGAAAAAAAATGTTGGCTGAATGGCAAATACTATGGTTCAATGGTTGATCACAGCTTCTGTAGCCCTCTTACACCCTTTTTTTGTATCTGTAATAGACATTAACCACAACGAAAAAGAAGCCACGGCAGAAATCAGTGTGCGGATCTTCACAGACGACCTGGAAAAAACCCTCCAGAAATACAGCAAGGCCAGGATCGACCTGATACAGCCGGCCAATAAGGAACTGATCAACCAGCAGCTGAACACCTACATCAACAACACTCTGCACCTGAAGATCAATGGCATGCCGGTAAAACCCCAATACCTGGGCTATGAAATCATCAAAGAAAGTACCTGGGTTTATTTTGAGGTCGGCGGGGTAAAAGACCTTAAAAAACTGGATGTGGACTGCAGCGTACTCTACGATTTAGAAAGCAGTCAGATCAATATCTTTCATGTAAAAAGCAAGGGGCAGGAAAAAAGTTATAAGCTGGACTATCCCAAAAGGGTAACCGGATTCCAATTCTGATTGAGTTCAACGGATTTTAATTCATTCATCTTCATCTGTTGCCGGCTGATCGGTCGTAACCAGTACTTTATCTACCCGGTGATTGTCCATATCGATGATCTCGAACCGGAAGGTTTCCCAGTTCAGTACATCGCCTGTTTTGGGGATGCGTTCCAGATGATGTATGAGGAAACCGGCCAGGGTGTTGAAGTCCTGCTCCCATTTCTCCATCCATTCCGTTTTATCGAAGCGACTGAGAAAATCGTAGAAGGGAATCTGGGCATCTACCAGAAAGGAGCCATCTTCCCGTTCAATGATTTCGTAATCCTCATCTTCTTCCTGTGGTATATCTCCCACAATGGCTTCGAGAATATCATTCAGGGTCATCAACCCCTGTACACTACCGTATTCGTCCACGATAAAACACTGGTGAATTTTGGTTTGCTTGAATTTTTCCAATACCTGATAAGCGCTGTTGTTCTCCGGAACATACATGGCTTTTTTCATGATGGAAAAAATAGTATCTGCGGCTTCTCCTGTAAATAAATCTTTAATGGATACGACCCCTTTGATATGATCGATGTCATCTTCGCAAACCGGGTAAACTGAGTGCACCATGTCCTTTAACCCTGTCCTTACCTCTGCGATGGTTTTATTGCCATTGATCCATTCAATATCGCTCCGGTGGGTCATTAATGAAGTAATGTTTCTGTCGCTGAGATGAAATACCCGTTCAATGATTTCCTGCTCGGCTTCTTCGATGGTTCCCTGCTCAGTACCCTCACTGATAATGGCTTTGATTTCCTCTTCCGTTACCTGTGATTCACTGGCCTTGATATGGAGCATGCGTACAATCAGATTGGAAGATTTACTCAGCAGCCAGATCAGGGGATGCGTAAGCCTGCTCAACATTCCCATTGGGCCAGCTGCAGACTTGGCTATTCCTTCGGGATTGCTCAGCCCTATGCGTTTGGGTACCAGTTCTCCCAATACCAGCGATAAATAAGTAATAATAAATACAATGATGGTAGTCGCAATTGTACCACTGTACTCTTCCAACACTCCCAAACCGGCAAACCATTGCGCCAGCGGCTCTTTAAAGCTTTGACCGGAGAATATACCCGTTAAAACACCAATGAGGGTGATCCCGATTTGTACAGTAGACAAAAACGTATCGGGGTGTGTAGCCAGTTTCAGCGCCCTTGCCGCATCTGTATCTCCCTTTGCGGCCTGGCCTTCCAGTCTGGCTTTTCTTGCAGACACAAGGGCTATTTCGGCCATGGAAAACAATCCGTTCAGGATAATCAGAAAAAGTATTAAAAAAACCTCCGTCATTCGTGTAAAAATAGGTAAAAAAGGACAGTCTATTCTATGATGCCTGCACGACGGATATAGAAACTGGCTGTTAGCCAGCCAATCCCCGCTCCCAGTAGGGTACCGCCTAAAATATCCAGCGGATAATGCACGCCAACATACACCTGACCATAGGAAATTACAGCAGCCCAAACCAGAAATGCATATTTCCACTTTCCGATCAGTTTACCCAATGTGAGAAACACATATACGGCAAAACCAAAATGGTTGGTTGCATGCGAAGAAGTGAAACTGTACCCGCCGGAACAACCATTCAGGATCAGTCTTACCTGGCTCATCAGCATGGGATCCCTGCACGGTCGCGGCCGCTCAAAAAAAGGTTTGATCCAACTGCTGCTGATCTGATCTGTTAAAATAAGGGTGATGACTGCAAACAGTATCCAGGTAAAAGCCTTGGATTTAAAATTCTGAATGGCAAACACCACCAGGAACAGGTAGAGCGGTACCCAGGCATTGCCTTCCCGGAACCAGGGATACACCATATCCAGGAAAGGGTGGGTATACACGGTATTGATTTTCAGAAACAGCGCGGAATCGATTTCCTTGATCCAATTCCAGATATTTTGCCAGAAAGTAGTCAGCAATATTGCAGCGGTCATGGTGCAAATTTAACAATTAATACTGGTCAGCAACCTTGTATTATTAACCGGTTCTATGTAAATTGAAGTATGATCAGCAAACTCATCCTGGTGGTCGGCAGCGCTGTCTGTGTCTGCGCTTCTGCCCAAAACAGAAACGATTTATTGCTCCGGCCCAATCATCCGGACACTGTTTATTTACCTCAGCGTAACCAGCCTGAAATACCCAACGCCCTGGGCAGCAAAGATCCGGCTTATAAAATTCAGCTCAAAGGCAATAACGGCGCGGGATTTGACCTGTATGAATCGCCCCTGGACCATATGCCCGTTCTGGTGCCGGATAAAAGCAATACAAGCAGGATGCCGGTTGTTATTAGCACCCCTGCCCCCGGCAATATGATGCGTAATTACTCAAGAGAGTTAAAGCCGTTGCCAGACACGATTCCTCCCGCAGCTCCTTTCAACTACAAAAAATTTATTCCGAAAAAAGAAAGCGGCAAAGAAAAGAAAACATTATTCTGAGCCACCCGTTGCTCCGGTCATCGGTCTTTGCGGATCAGGTGTTTTCGGATTTGCTCCTGCCAGATGGCGTAACCTGCTGCATTCATGTGCAAACTGTCTTTCAGGAAAATATGAGACATTGGCTTGCCGTCTTTGCCCAGCATCACGTCCCATACATTGATAAAAGAAGTTTTAGGTTGCACACTCAGGTATTGGCGGATGGCATCATTGGCTTCAATGGATTTTTCCCGGTATTTTGCCCTGGAAGGGCTTGGTTTAATGGATACATAGGAAATGGGAACTTTTGGTAATTGCTGCCTGATATTGGTAAACAATTCCCTGAACCGGTTCACCACCATGGCTGCCGTTACCGTATCTGAAGATGCGAAATCATTCTCACCGCAATATATCAGGATCTGGCGTGGACGATAAGGTACAATGATCTGATCCGTATACCGGATGATATCTGGCAGAGAAGACCCGCCCACACCTCTGTTCAAAATACTATATCCGGGAAAATAACTTTGATAATTCTTCCACAACCGAAAGGAAGAGCTGCCCACAAACAGGATGGGATTTTTTCCCGGCGGGTTGGTACTGTCTGCCCGCTGATAAGCCCTGATTTCATCTATAAAAGGTTGTGCATTGGTGCTTGATGCAAATACCAATAATACTAAAACAAAACAGATTTTTTTCATTTTAAAATAGCTATAAGTAAAGAATCGGTATTGAACGAATGGTTATTTATTTTTTCAGCCACGGACTGGTGAACCCAAGTTTTTTTAATCCGGTTTGAATTTCCGGACAACTCATGAACAGTTTCCAGAGCAGTCCGCTCCGGTAGTTCTCCATCATCACCACGACCGGGCCCTGATCAATGGCCAGGTACCTGGTGGGAAACCAGTTGTCCTGAACACAGAATGCGTCGTAGAATCCATAAGGTCCCCAAAGTTGTTGGTTCATGTTATTGTACCAGTACTTCATTGCAGCCATCGACTGTGCAGGCGTATACGGGAAAGAAGACAATGCGGCTGTAGGGGCAATCACACCCAGATCCCGCTCCTCATCCGGCGCATGGCCAGCATAGCCTTTCACAGAATAGCTCGAAGTTAGTCCCCAGCTGTTGGCACCATATCCTTTAAACTGTTTCGGATTGTTTACACACCACTGGTAATTGATCATCGCCTGGTTTTTGTTTTCCTCCCAGTAATCCGCATAACGGTCCTTCAATCCGCGCGGGTCCAGCCCCAGGTAAGAATAATGCGCCCAGAATAAAGGCCCTCCGTTCTGCACATCTCCCTGGTGATGCATTTGCAGCCTGTAACCAAATTTTTCTGAAGGCTTTTTGATTTTTCCATTTTCTGCCCATCCCTGATGATACACTTCTGCAGGCACCCCATGTGTAGGTGAAGCGGCTGCCAGTACATACATGATCAGGCATTCATTGTACCCACGAACGGGAAAGTTCATTTTCCATCCATTGTTCGGGCTCCAGTGCCAGTAGAGGGAATTGGTTCCGTTCCGGTACCAGTCGAATTCCACTTCTTTCCAAAGTTGATCTGCTTTCGCAGCAATTTTTTGCTCCCTGGTATTCCCCTGCTGAAAATACTGTCTTACACAAAGCAGAGCCTGTACCATGAAAGAGGATTCAACCAGGTCTCCCCCATCATCGTATTTACTGAAGGGCTTTACCCTACCGGTTTTCCCGTTCCACCAATGCGGCCACGCGCCATGAAACCGATCGGAGGTTTCCAGAAACTGTAATACTTTTTCGAGTCTTTCAACACCCTGCAGGCGGGTAATATAGCCTCTTTCAATGCCTACCAATATTCCCATTACCCCAAATCCACCACCACCACTGGTGACCACATCCTGATCCTTTTCGGGGTATATATGATCCGTATGTATGCGCTCTCTTGCAAGACCACTGTTCGGTTCTGCTCCTTCCCAGAAAAAGCGGAAAGTTTGTCTTTGCACCTGATTAAAAACAGCAGTATCTGCAGTCGCAATCTTTCCGGGTTTTGCTGTAACGCGTTTCTGCGCAACTACAAACAAACTCAGGATCAACAGGAATACAACAACCACAACAACCGTTATCATCTTCTTCATAACAACCCGTTTTAAAATAATGCAGTGTAAAATTAGTTAAATAGGTACCAAAAAAGTATAACCCCCCGATGGAGGGTTATACTGCTTAAAAACTTTTCTCACTTGCATGAATTAATTGGCTGAGCTGAAATCGAAAAATTCGTCTACATCCTTTTTAAACTGAACCAGAGAAGGTTGATGGATATAGTACATATGACCAGCCTCATAAAAATAAGATCTCACATTCTTCCGTTGTTCCGGACGCAGGAACATATGTTCAATATCATATTTCGCAGTAAAATAAGGAGTGGCAAAATCGTAGTACCCAAATCCAACATATACTTTCAACGCAGGATTCTTAGACATGGCATCCCGCAGACTTTCTGCCACATTCAAAAATTTGTTCTGAACGTTATTGTAGTTCCAGGGATATACATTACCGAAAATATTGTAAGGTTTTTCTTCTTTAAAATTCAGTTCCTTCTGAAAATAATCATTCATGGTTGCCGTAAACGGACCGTCGATATTGGCAAAGGAAGGATCAAAACTGTTGCTTTCCGCTACATCGTCTATATCTCTTCCGGTAAAGCGGGCATCCAGCCGGCCGATGGACAGCCCGTCTTTTCTGCGCAGCTCTTTATAGAACCGGTTCTCTTCTACCCGCAGGTTGCTTTGAAGAATATATTCTTTAGACAATCCTGTGTAGTAACTCATTTTCTCTGCAATGGCTTCTTTTTCTGATTCGGATAACCAGCCTCCCTTGAGGAGCGCGGTTGCATAAGCACCCAGTGCAAATTCTTCCGATTCTTTCAGGGCCTTTTTCAGATCGGCCTGCAGTGCAGGGGCTAGTTTTTTGTGGTACCATGCTGCAGCAGTATAAGAAGGGATGTACAAGGCACGGGGCAGGTCGTTGCCAACATAATAGTCGTTGGTTCCAAAGTTCAGTACAGAAGAAATCAGGAAAATACCATTCAAATAAATGCGGTGGTAATCCTGTAGGTACTTGGATAATCCGGCAGCCCTGGTTGTACCATAGCTTTCACCGGCCAGGTATTTGGGAGAACCCCATCGCTCGTAACGAGACAGAAAATCGCGCACAAATGCGCCCATAGAACTGATGTCTTCCTGATAGCCATGAAACTGTTTTGGATTTTCACCCGGTGCAGGCCGGCTGTAACCGGTAGAAACAGGATCTATGAATACCAGGTCCGATTTCTCGAGCCAGGTATATTCGTTGTTGACATAACGGTAAGGAGGTCCGCTGGCTGTACCATCCTCTTTCAGCAATACCCTTTTGGGTCCGAGGCCGCCCATGTGCAGCCATACAGAAGATGAACCCGGACCGCCGTTGAAGGTAAAAGTCAGCGGACGTTTTGCGACATCTCCGCCGTCTTTTTTATAGTACGTAAAAAACATTTTGGCGATGGATTTGCCGGTATCATTTTGCAAGGTCAGGTATCCGGTGTAGGCAGTATAATCGATCTTTTTACCACCTACCATTACCGAGTTACGGGTGGTAGTAACAGCTACTCCTGCAGGAGTTGGTTCGGTTGTATTCATAGTTGCAGCAGGCAATGGCTTCTGGGCCTGCAACTGCATCAGAATGGTTGCAGATAAAATCAGCAGGGAAATTTTTCTCATATTCTCGTTAATTGGAGAATGAATATACAAAAACAAGTTGAAGGCATGCTGTGTATTCATCAGCTGGCAGATTTGGCTTCCAGCACTTCAATATCGAACACCAGTACGCTGTTCGGAGGAATGGCTTTGCTTCTGCTCCGGATGGTATAAGCAAGCCCGGAAGGAATAATGATCCGGATCTTACCGCCTACCTTACAGGCAGGAAGTGCAAGCTGCCAGCCTTTGATCAGCCTGCTTAACGGGAATGTAGCTGGCTTCTCTTTTGTCTGGTCAAAAACAGTACCATCCAACAAGAGGCTTCCTTTATAAAAAACAGTAACGGTATCGGTAACCGAAACAAAACGACCGGTTCCTTCTTTCAGTATCCGGTAGTACACCCCATCGCGGCTTCCGGTGGTATCTTCTCTCCCCTCACGGATTGCCTGAAAAATAGCCGACCGGTCTTTTTCTGCCTGAACAGCAGAATCGGCATTGGCAGCCCAGTTGATTACGGGTTTCTTTCCTGCAGCCGTTCTGTTAAAACTGCCTGCGCCATCCGTGTTACCCGAAAGCCATCCCTTGGTAAGTTCGGCCCATCTGCCTCTTTCGTCCTGCACCCATTGATTGCCTCCCATGGTTGCTTCATCCATGCGGCCATTTGCACCGGAAGCAAGTTCATGATAGGCATATAATTGATGAAATGCCTGGCCACTGCGCGGAACCTTAAAGCTGGCAATCAGTTTCCATTTTTTAAGATCGGGCATATAGCAATAGCCGGTATAAATAATTACAGAGGAAGCACTGTCGGGTAATGCAGTAAGCAAAAAAGGATAGGTTACACCGGGCTCCCATGCATACAGGAGATCGCTTTGGACGCTGCCGGATTTTCCGGCTGTTTGGGTCTCTACGCCGTCACCGCTGGCCAGTAAGGTTACGGGATCAGAAACCCGCTTATCATCAGTATTGCCAGATCCTGCAACGGAAAAAACAATTTTTCTTTTTGCAGGTTTGCTGAACTGCAGCCCCAGGTATCCTCCGTCGAAACCGCAGGCTATATAAATCCCGCGTTTTGCAACCACATTTGCAGGAACCGTTATTTCGTTGTAAAAACTCACCGCTTTTGTGGTATCCGGCAAAGGATAATACAAAGAAGGAACAGCGTTTTTCTGCGCTATCAGAAAAGGGGCCGACAGCATCAATGCAAAAAGCAAACTAATTTTATACATGCAATGGTTTTATATGGTTGTGAAAATCAGGTTTTCAGAAAATCCCGGAACCAGTAACCGGAGTTCTTAATGGTACGCAACTGGGTTTTGGCATCCACATGTACCAATCCGAATTTTGCATGGAAGCCTTCGGCCCATTCAAAATTATCGGTCAGTGTCCAGGCAAAGTAGCCATTCACATTTACCCCTTCTTTCTTTGCCCTCAGAGCCGCGGAAATATATTGTTTGTAATAATCAATCCTCATTTCATCGTTGATGGTGCCATTCACCAGTGCATCTTTGAAAGCAGCGCCGCCCTCGGTCACAATGATTTCCTTTACGCCACCATAATGCCAGAAACGGCGGATCATTCTGTAAAAACTATCTGCATTGATTTCCCAGCCAAGCGCAGTATGCGGTACTTTGCGCGTGCTTGCCTTCACTTCTGTTGCATGCAGGTATGGAATGATCGGACTGTACTTAACCGTTAGTGAAAAATAGTTTTGAATACCAATAAAATCAAAATTGAACTGCATGCGGTCTTTGTACTTCCAGGCCTTGTTGTGCAGGTGCAATTTTTCCAGAAAAGGAAAATCCGGATCATCCGGATATCCCCTGCCCAGCGCGGGTTCAATAAACAGCCTGTTCAGTAAAGCGTCTGCTCTTTTTGCGGCCAAGACGTCTTCCGGCTTATCGGTATACGGCATCACTTCACTGCAGGAAAAACAGGTACCGATATGTGCATTGGCCACTTCTGCCCTTACAATTCTACCGCCTTCTGCCTGGCAAAGCGCAGCATTGTGCACAGCAGACATAAACATAGACATACTGGTTTTACCAGGCGCATGTTTTCCAAGCATATATCCCAGCGAGGTAAAGCCCATAGGTTCATTCAGAATGATCCAGTCTTTTACCTTATCACCAAATTCATCTGTGCAGAGTTTTACATAGCGGGCAAACCATTTCTGCATCTGGTGGCTGGACCAGCCACCCTGTTTTTCCAACTCGTACGGAAGATCCCAGTGATACAAGGTCACATAAGGCCTGAGCCCAAGCAGCAGACATTCATCGATCAGGCGATGATAAAATGCAAGCCCTTCTTTATTTACCCTGCCCATTCCTTCCGGAAGAATGCGGCTCCAGGCAATGGAAAAACGAAACACCTTAAACCCGAGGGCTTTCACCAGCATCAAGTCGTCTTTATACCTGTGGTAAAAATCATTGGCCATAACAGGCCTTGCACCCCCTTTTATTTTACCTGGTTTCCGGGAAAATACATCCCAGTTGGAAAGGCCTTTTCCGTCTATATTCCAGGCGCCTTCATTCTGAAGTGCAGAAATAGCTACGCCCCACAAAAAATCATTGCCAAAATCGGAAGCGCGTAACTGATTCCTGTAACCTGTCATCATCAGTATTTCAATTCAAAGTGTGAACAAATTAGCGATTTCTGGCTAAATTGCGCCCATGTCGCTGGAATTGGAACACCTGAATCTGTTCGAACATTTCGAGCAACTGGTTGCAAAAGAGAATAAACTGGAAATCAGGGAATTCTTAAATAGCCAGAACATCAGCGATGTGGCCGACCTGATCAATGAGTATCCCGAATACGAAGCGCAGATCATTGCCAATATGGCCATTCACCGGGCAGCCAGTGTATTCAAGATCCTTGATATTGCCCAACAGAAAGATATTGTAAAGGAACTCCCTTCATCCAAAACAGCCGAACTGCTCAACGAACTTCCTGCCGATGACCGTACCGACTTTCTGGAAGAATTACCCAAGGCTGCCATCCGCGATCTGATTAAATTAATGGACCCGGAAGAAAGAAAAATTACGCTCTCCCTGCTGGGTTATCCTGAAGACAGTGTGGGTCGTTTGATGACCCCCGACTATGTGTATGTTTACGCGCACAATACTGTTGAGGAGGTTTTTGAAACAGTCCGAAAGCATGCCCGCAACAGCGAAACCATTGATGTGGTATATGTGATTGATGAACGCGGACAACTCATTGATGATCTCCGGATCAGGGATGTAATCCTTGCGGCAACAGACAAAAGAGTAGAGGAAATCATCGACGGAAGAGTCGTTTCGCTGAATGTGAACGACGACCAGGAAAATGCGAGCCAGGTTTTTAAAATGAATAACCGCGTAGCGCTGCCGGTGGTAGACGAGAACAATATTTTGCTGGGGATCGTAACGATCGATGATATGTTGTGGGTGGCCAACGAAGAGTTCAGCGAAGACATGCAGAAGATGGGGGGTACCGAGGCGTTGAACGAACCTTATCTGGATATTCCTCTGCTGAAATTATTCCGGAAAAGAATTGGATGGCTGGTGGTACTGTTTATTGGTGAAATGCTTACCGCAACTGCGATGGGTTATTTTGAAGATGAAATTGCCAAAGCCATTGTGCTGGCCTTATTTGTTCCATTGATTATTTCCAGCGGCGGAAACAGCGGATCTCAGGCATCCACCCTGATCATACAGGCCATGGCAATTGGAGAAATCGGCGTTGCCGACTGGTGGCGGGTACTCAGAAGAGAACTGATCAGTGGTATGCTGCTGGGTACAGTATTGGGGCTGATTGGATTTATCCGGGTCATGGTCTGGCATTCCATTGTTCCGGACATTTACGGGCCGCATTACATGATGATTGCCTCTACCGTAGGCTTTTCACTGATCGGTGTGGTATTATGGGGAACCCTGAGCGGATCCATGCTGCCCCTGCTGCTGAAAAAACTGGGGGCCGACCCTGCCGTGTCTTCTGCCCCATTTGTTGCCACCCTCGTGGATGTAACAGGACTGATCATCTACTTCAGTTTTGCCTATCTGTTCCTGCAGGGATTATTGCTCTGATACATGCGCAGCGTACCAAACACCACTACGAAGCAGACTCCTTCTCCATCATCAGGTATGCTTTGATAAAACCGTCTATCTCTCCATCCATAACCGGTCCTATATTGCCCACTTCATAATCGGTGCGATGGTCCTTGATCATTTTATACGGATGGAATACATAACTCCTGATCTGACTGCCCCATTCAATTTTTTTCTTGTTGGCATTGGTGGCATTCATGGCTTCCTGTCGCTTGCGCAATTCTTCTTCGTACAGTCTGCTCTTCAGCATTTTCATGGCCAGTTCCCGGTTCTCACCCTGGGTACGTGCCTGTTGACATTCTACAATGAAGCCACTGGGAATATGTTTTAAACGAACAGCCGTTTCCACTTTGTTTACGTTCTGACCACCACTTCCACCACTTCTGTAGAAGGCCCATTCCAGATCGGCAGGATTCACATTGATTTCGATACTGTCATCGATCAGCGGATAAACAAATACCGATGCAAAGGAAGTGTGTCGTCTTGCATTGCTGTCGAAAGGAGATATACGCACCAGGCGATGCACACCGCTTTCCGCTTTCAGAAATCCGTAGGCAAAGTCTCCGTCGAATTGCAGCGTTGCGCTTTTAATACCTGCACCATCTCCCTCCTGCAAATCGATCTCAGTAACTTTCCATCCCTGCTTTTCTCCGTACATACGGTACATCCGGAGCAGCATTTCTGCCCAGTCCTGACTTTCAGTACCACCGGCACCGGGATTGATCTGCAATACGGCAGGTAATTCGTCTTCGGGTTTATTAAGGGTACTCTTGAATTCGGCTTCCTCTATTTGCTTTAATGCCTCGTCGAATGCCTGTTGCGTTTCTTCTTCGGTAGCGTCTCCCGCTTTCCAGAAGTCGAACAACAAAGCAAAATCCTCAACGGCATTGTTGACCTGTTTGTAGAGTTTCAGCCAGAATTCATTGACCTTAATCTCCTTCATTACAGCCGTGGCTCTGGCATTATCGTCCCAGAAACCCGGAGAAAGGGAGAGTTGACGGTCTGTTTCTACTTTATATGTGCGGTTCTCAACGTCAAAGAAACCTCCTCAGGACCAAAACGCGGTCCCTCATAACTTTAATCTGCTCCTGTGTCATAGCTGCGAAAGTACAAAAGAAGCAGTGAATGGCATAGTATAAAAGTATCAGAGTTTCAGTATCCGCCGCGTACCAATGATCTGTCCTGGCCCGGTAAGCACCTGTAGGTCGTAAATTCCTTTCGGCAATTCGGATAGGTTGAGGTCGTAAATCGTATTACCGGTTGCAGCAGTCGGAACCTTTTGATTGATCAGTACCAGTCCGTTCAGGTTCACGAGTTTCACATAGGTCACTACATTGGGAACAGCAGTGAATATAACCCTGGTGATGGTTTGCACCGGATTGGGGAAAAGATAGATATTTTGATTCTGTGCAATTTCAGCCTTCACTTCCACTTCATCCGATTGAGAAATACAACTGTTGGAATCGGCCACCTGCACATAATAAGTGCCCACACCGGCATAAAATACTTTTAAGGAATCTGTGAGATCCGCAAGTCCGTTCAATGGAATATTGTTCCGGTACCAGGTATATTTTCGGGCAATGTTTCCCGAGTCTGCACGAGCAACCAGCAGCGAAGTATCCCCTGGTAAAATAGTAGAGCGGGCAGCAATCTTTAAAGAAGCTCCGGGCAAAGCATGAACGGTTACAGCAATCCGCATCCGCTTGCTTTCGCAGGTTTTCAATGCATTGGATCTCGCAACCCAATAATTGGTGGTACCGGTAAGCATGGTATTGGGGGTTGGTGCAATCACATCCCCTGTTCCTCCCGTACCGGTGGTGTACCAAATCAGACTGTCTCCTGCAGCCGTTAAAGGTTGCGCGGGAGCCCTGAAACAAAGTTGCAAATCTGCTACAGCAGGGGGTACAGGAATATATCCGGTATCCATGTGGTGCTCCTGTGTTGCAACGGTACAACCGGCAAAACTCGTTCCCGTAAATTTAAACAGGCCTTTGTCCGGTGGCTTTACTGTAAACAGGGTATCGGTAAGCGAAAAACGCTGAACGCGAAAATTATTCATATCCGATACAAACAGGCTTCCGTTTATATCTATCATTGCATTGCCAGGGGCATTCAGTTGTTCCGCACCCGAACCAGGGCCACCTCCTCCTGCAATTACTGTTCCTTCGTTGCTACCCACCCGCCATTGCTTAACACGATTAGCCGTACTACCTTCGGCGATGTACATGATCTGTTGGTCGTCTACAAATACATTCATGGGAGAAACCACCTGGTTGTTGTTGTTCCCTTTTCCCTTACCACCGGCAACAGTGATGCCGTATCTGGCATTCGGTGCCCATTGTTGTATGCGATCGTTTTGTGTATCGGCGATATACAGGTTACCGGCAGCATCTACAAATACCCCTAACGGGATGCTCAGTTGCGTTGAGTCGCTGCCTGCAAACTGTCCGCCTGCAACCGTTATACCTTTACCGGTATTGGGCGTCCATTTCTGTATCCGGGAGTTCAGTGCATCGGCAATATAGATGTGATCGTAGGCATCAACATACACACCCGCAGGATAAGACAGCTGATCGGGTCTGTTTCCCCGGCCATTACCACCTGCAACTGTTGTGCCGATAGTGTCTCCGGGCATCCAGCGTTGAATACGGTCATTGTCGGTATCTGCTATATATATTACACCCCTGCTGTCTACAAAAATGGCCGAAGGGTTTTTCAGTTGTCCGGCACCATTGCCTGGCCCCTTTCCTCCAGCAACGGTAATTCCGGAGGTAGCTCCCTGTGTCCATTTCTGAATACGATGGTTCCATTGATCGCATACATACAAACTGCCCGTATTGTCTACGAATACAAAGGTTGGCCGGGAAAATTTAGATGCATCCACACCAGGCACTATGCTTCCGGCAACAATGGCACCGCCTTTTTTCCAGCCAGTGGCAAAATTGGCAAGGGTCGAACTATTGTATTCCCAGTTCACCGTTTTGAACTTAACAGTAGTTTTTACAGTCAGATCTTCTCCCCCGATACAGGTAGGACCATTCACATTGGCAACCGGCATAGGATTTACCCGAAGCGTAATATTTGCGGTGCTCACACAACCATTTTTCAACGTAGTGCTTACGGTATATCTGGTAGTACTTAACGGTGTAGCAAATGCAGAATCATTGTTGATCGTGCGCAAGCCTGCAGCAGGACTCCAGGTAAATGCGCCCGCGGAATCCGCACTGGCCTTGATGCCTGTACCCGTACCCTCGCAAAATGCGGTTTGACCTGCTTTAATGGACACAGGCGAGGCCACCCGCATCTGCACAAATTCGGAGCCGGTGGCACATCCGTTAAAGGCGTACGCCTGTACCGCATATAGTCCTGTTACCGTTGTTTTAATTACAGAGTCCAGGCTTGTACCGGTTAATAAAAATTTTTGAATCCGGTTGTTTCTGGCATCGGCTACGTATAAACCACCTGATAAATCAAGCGCAAGCGCACCAGGCAGGTTCAGCTGATTTTTTCCGGAACCGGCATTTCCGTTTTCACTTCCTGCAACCGTAACACCCAATGAGTCGTACGCGGCCCATCGTTGTATCCGGTTATTTCCTTTATCGGCTATATACAGATTACCCAATGCATCTGCGATTACACCGGATGGATAACTGAGTTGTTTTGCCTGGTACCCAACACCGTTGCCCCCGGCCACCACTACACCAAATTCATATCCTTTAATAAAAAAGATCACCCGGTGATTACCGGCATCAGCAACATATACATTGTAGTTGGCGTCTACATACACCGCCTGTGGATTGTTCAGCTGATTGTTGTTACTGCCCGCTTCTCCGGTACCGGCAAGTTTTGAAATGGTTTTTCCATCGGCTGCAACACGCAGTACCCGGTGATTACCCGCATCGGCTATGTACAAACTACCGGAATTGTCTACAAATATTCCCGCAGGAAAATTCAGCTGATTCAGACCGGAACCCTGTCCTTGCGTACCCGCAATGGTTTTGGCCGTAGTGCTGCCCGACCGGAAATACTGAATTCGGTGGTTATTCTGATCGGCTACATATATATTTCCCTGTACATCTACATAAACAGCTGTTGGATAATTCAACTGATCTGCACCGCTTCCTGCACCGTTACCTCCGGCAACCGTAGTACCTACTATATCACCCGGCTTCCATACCTGAATGCGGTGATTCTGCGGATCTGCTATATACACATGGTTCTTGTGATTCACATACACGCCCGCTGGAAAGTTCAGCTGTGCCGCAGTGCCACCTGTACCATTGCCCCCAGCAACAACGGCGGCATCGGGCAACCAGGAAGGGAACTGCACACCTCCAACCTGGTTATTGGCATACCATACAAGGGCAGCCGGGATTCCGCCCTGCAAGCGGGTGGTGATGCTGGAAGCATCCGGAGACACACAGTCTGTGGCTTTGATAAACGGTCTGATTCTGTCTCCCACAGTAATCGTTGCCGAAGCGGTGGTGGTGCAACCGTTCATGTTGCCGGAACTGATATTGAATACGGCAGTGGTATCGGTAACCACCTGATAAATGGAATCGTTCAGCCGTATTACACCGGCAGCAGGTGTAAAGGTATAATTGCCCGAACCCACCAGTTTCACCAGTGCGGTGTCGCCTTTGCAAATAGCCGTTTTTCCGGACACCTGTATAGGTAAATTCGCCAGGATAAACAGGGAATTGGACGTTTGCATACATCCGGTGAAAGAATAAGCATTCACACTGTATGAGCCCTGGTACTCAGGGGTATAGTTGGGGGAAAGTGGAATAATAGCGTATTGCTGAACACGGCTGTTGTTCTGGTCCAGAATAAAAAGGTTACCGGATGCGTCGAAGCTGAATGCTGATGGAGCATCGAGTAAATCGCCGAAGGATCCGCCATTGCCGGAACTGCTACCTGCGATGGTGGTTACACTAAGTGCATCCGGACTCCAGCGCTGTACCCGGTGATTACCGGCATCAAGCACATAAATATTTCCACTGCCATCTACCCAAACATCAACCGGTTGATTGAGCTGGGCAGCAAAAGTACCTCTACCGTTGCCACCGGCAACGGTATATCCTTTGAATGAGCCAGGTAAAAATTTCTGAACCCTGTGGTTGGCAGAATCTGCCACATATACATTCGAATACTGGTCTACACAAACACCCTGCGGGCTGTTCAATTGCAAAGAATCAGCGCCGGCGCCATAGCCACCTGCAACTGTTTCACCAAAAGAACCACCCTGCGACCATTTCTGTATCCGGTTATTTCCGGCATCTGCTATATAAACATACCCATTGGCATCTACAAATACATCTTTGGGTGCATTGAGCTGAGCAGCGCCATTCCCGGCTCCATTACCGCCTGCAACAAGAAAACCGGTGTTTGAACCCGGAGCAAAACGCAGCACCCGGTGATTCAACTGATCGGTAACAAAGAGATTGCCGAATGCATCCACAAAAATACCGGCAGGCCGGTTGAACTGATTTGCACCACTTCCGGCACCATTTCCGGCAGCCATGGTGATGCCATCCGGATTGTTTTTGCTGAAAGCCACTACCCGCTGGTTCATGGTATCGGATACCACAATGGCACCAGAGGGATCAATGGCCAGTCCGCCGGTTCCTGTTATTTTCTTTTGTGTTCCGGTGCCCGCATTTCCACCAACAGGAGTAACCGAAACAGCAGTCCATTTAGCTGTGGAAGTTTGAAGTACTATACCGTTGTACAACCATTCCAGCTTGTAGGGGTTTCTGCTGAAAGTGCCAACGATATTGCCGTCTGTGGTGCACTTAGGCCCGGCAATATTTACGAACACACATTGGGCGTTCAATTGCTGCAACGAAAAAAATAGCATGCATACCACGCTGCCCCAAAAAATATATTTGTGTTTCTCCGTCATTAGCTGTTCCGTAAGTTATCAATTAGATACACTACATGGTGCAATGCGCTGCACCAGTGCGGGGCGGAAAAAAAACTACAAACCTCGTAAGCCGGATTCTGTTTCAACTCCATCATTTATCTGGCCGGGTCATTACTGAACCGATCTTGCTGCCTACCCTGAAACATGTGCTGCAAAGCAGCAACTCGGGCGAGCAGCCCTTCAATGTTCCTATACATGGCATTACAGTACCCAAGGTTTACCCGCCGCCACTGTTACCAGTTGCAGCCGTGAGCTCTTACCTCACGTTTTCACCTTTGTCACACTTTTGATGTGATAGTTATTTTCTGTGGCACTCTCTCTTTCCCGGGTTAGCGGGAAGCCGGCGCTTAACCGGTGGGTTGCTCTATACTGTCCGGACTTTCCTCCCCGATTACTCGGAGTGATGGCTCGGGCTTGTAGTCTGTAAAGATACGCATTAGGATGGATAGGTGCCTAAGAAGCAGTTGTTTGTGAGGGGATACCACCAAAATACCAAGCAGTTGGTATTAAAAAACTTATTTATATTCAAAGAAAACCTGGGTAGCACCGTATCCAAAGCGGGGATCGTACTGGTTAATGAAGTGTTTCACCTCCCTCCTGGTTTTCAGGTATTCATGGATTTCTTCCCGGAGTCTGCCTGTTCCCACCCCGTGTATCACGGTAAGTTCGTACTGGTGATGCGCCACAGCAAGATCTACCCATTTCTCCAGTTCCTTCAACTGTAGGGTCAGCATTTCGAAATTGCTCATCGAACTGTGTTTGTCGGTTAATTTTTCGATGTGCAGATCAATCACGGAGCGCGCAGGCGGCAAGTGTTCCCTGGCTTTACCGGCGTCGTATACCTTATACCCCCTGGCTACCAGGCTGTCCAGGGGAAAATATTCCGCTTCTTTATCGGGATATTTTTCGAAAAGCAGGTAAGAGAAAGTAGGTTCATTGCTTTCTTTCAGTGCCTCAATTTTTTGAAACACCTGTTTGGGTTTCAGCTTCAAAGAAGCTTCATAATGGGTTGCTTTCTGTTTCTGCGGTGTTTTTAAACTGAACTCAACCGAAAACGAGGGACTGTCGTTCACCGCAGCAAAATCGATATCGTGCAGATAAAAATCGTGAAAGGGCTGAATTTCATTGGGCAATTCAAAAGCAGTTTCGCCGCCAAATTGCTGGCGGTAAATGAACTGATAGGCCTGATCGGTATTGTTGATCAGGTGAACCTTCAGCAAATCAACCACTTCGTCGTTGAAATCGTCCAGTTCAAACTTGGGTATAAAACTCAGCCAGACTCCATTGGACACTTTTATTTTATTGGGCTGCGGTTTTTCTTTGGGAACCTGATCGATGTAGGTTTTAGGTTCCAGTTTTTTGGAAGGGATCAGTTTCTTTTCGGTAAATCTTTTAAAGTAGGGAAAATCAATCTGGTCCATATAAGCGGGGAACTTCACCCCCCTTACCTCAATCAACACCATTTTGTCGTTGATGATTTCTATAACCTTACCCTCCTCATTGCTGTGCAACACCAAAATATCATCGCCTACCTGGTACTTCATGTTTATGCCAATTTACTTTTTTGTTTACCGTATAAAAAATAGATGATCAACCCCAATGCCATCCACACAAAGAACCAGAACCAGCTGATGGCAGGAATTTCGATCATCAGGTACAGGCAACAGAGTGCGCCTGCAATCGGAATAAAAGAATATGATCTTAAGAAGCTGAATACCGCAGTAACCAGAGCAATGGTCATGAAAATCAGGAACAGAATTTCCTGGTATCCTTCATTGCCGATATTGGCAAATGCATCTGTAATCCGGTCTCTGAAGAAATAGGTTACCAGCAATACCACCAGCGGTATAATGTACTTGCCATTGATGTAAGGCAACCGGAAACCACCAGCTTTGTTGCCATTCAGTTTGGGAAGTAACAACACGCCAAAGCAAACCAGCACAAAAGCAAATAATGTACCGATACTGGTGAGATCGGTCATGGTACCGCTGCCCACAAACAGGGAAGGAATTCCTACCATTAACCCGGTGATGATGGTAGAGAAAGACGGCGTTTGAAACCTCGGATGCACTTTCGCAAATTTCTTTGGCAACAACCCATCCCGGCTCATGCTCATCCAGATACGGGGCTGACCGAGCTGAAACACCAGCAGTACGCTGGTAGTAGCCACCACAGCACTTAGAGAAACCAGGTACCCTATTTTATTGAGGTGCAGTTTATCGAATACATAAGCCAGGGGATCATCCACTTTCAGTTCTGTAAAATGAACCATTCCTGTTAATACCAGCGCAACCAGAATATATAAAACGGTACAGATGATCAGGGAATAGATCATTCCTTTGGGAAGGTCTTTTTGCGGATTCTTACATTCCTCGGCAGTGGTAGAAATAGCGTCGAAGCCAATATATGCATAGAATACAGCAGATACACCTGCCAGTACCCCGCCAAAGCCATTGGGCAGAAACGGATCCCAGTTGCTGGTGTCTACATAAAAGAAACCAACAATGATTACGCCAACAATCACGGCAATTTTAAAAATCACCATGGCATTGGTACTCTTCTTACTTTCTTTAATGCCCACATAGGCAAGTGCTGTGATCAGAGCAACAATGATGAAGGCAGGAACATTCAGGATCATTTTCCAGCCGGCAATCACCGGTGCATTGGTAACGGCATCGTATCCCATCCTGGCATGCTTGGTCAGGGATTCCATAGGTTGCCCGGCGGCAAGTGCTTTCATGGCTTCTTCATATCCCAGCTGAGCATTGGATGCGTTGGTCGCCAGCCATCCGGGTAAACTGATGTGAAACCCTTCCAGTAAATTATTGAAATAACCGCTCCAGCTGATGGCAACCACAATATTACCGATGGCATATTCCAGGATCAATGCCCATCCGATAATCCAGGCCACTACTTCTCCGAAAGAAACATAGGCATAGGTATACGCGCTGCCGGAGATCGGCACCCTGCTGGCAAACTCTGCATAACAGAGCGCACTGAATCCACAGGTGATAGCAGTAATAACAAACAGAAATACAATACCGGGACCACCGTTATAGGCAGCAGTACCAATGGTGGAGAAAATGCCCGCACCAATCACAGCCGCAATTCCCATAAAAGTAAGGTCGCGAACTCCCAACACTTTATTTAATCCGGCTCCATGTCCATCTGAATGACCGGCAGCAGCATCTGCCACTATTTTATCCAATGATTTCTTTCTGAAAAGAGAAGAAGACATGCAATTAATCGTTTAGGTCGAAAGGTAAGGAAAGTTGAGCAATTGAAACGAGTGCACCCACAGCGGAGGGTGCGTTTCACCGATTATACTTCCCGTTGAATTAAATAATCTGCCAATTCCTTCAATGGTTGTTTCCGGGCAAAAACCACCGCAATATCTTCCAGGTGCTTCATGGCAGTATTCAGGTACTGCTCTTTCAGGGTATTGGCCCAGGCATCCACTCCGCAGGAACGGTAGATGGCCAGCACCTGCTCAATTTTATCTGCAGGATTTTCTTTGATCAGTTGTTTCAGCTGCCTGCGCTGTGCATCTTCCGCTACTTCCAGCGCGTGCAGGAGCAGAAAGGTTTTTTTATTTTGTTTGATATCGCCCCCCACTTCTTTTCCAAATTTATCCGGATCACCAAAAGCATCCAGGTAATCGTCCTGTATCTGAAAAGCAATGCCCAGGTTTTTTCCAAACTCGTAGAGATGATTGCAATTGCCCTCACCTGCTCCACCAATGATGGCACCCATCGACAAACTGGCCGCCAGCAACACAGAAGTTTTAAGGGTGATCATATGAATATAATCGTTCAGCAATACTTCCTCCCGTTTTTCAAAATCCATATCGAGCTGCTGCCCTTCACAAACCTCGCGGGCAGTTTTGTTAAACAATTCCAGAATTTTATGAATATGACCGGGACCAATGGCTGCCAGGTATTCGTATGCCCTGATCATCATCACATCGCCCGATAGCAGAGCGGTATTCAGATTGTACTTTACATGAACAGTTTCCATTCCCCTGCGAAGCGAAGCATCATCCATCATATCATCGTGCACCAGGGTGAAGTTGTGAAAGAGCTCCACAGCCCTGGCCACCTGATAAGCATCCGGCTGAATGTCGTTGAACAATTCATTGCCCATTAAGCAAAGAACAGGTCTGATCCTTTTACCACCGATGGTCAGAAAATACTCACAGGGCTCATACAGCGTAGAAGGAATTTCAGGAAAATGCCGCTGGGCAAACAGTTCATTAAAACCGGGTACTAAATCTTTGAATGAATGCATATTACAAACCTAATTATAAAACAGGCTCAGACCAATCATACGCCTTAACAAATATTTTTAGTCTCATTATTTATTTTTGGCACGATTTTGTCAAGTTAAACAAAAACTAAACTATGAAACGGACAATTTTGTTCATTTTACCGCTCTTGCTGGCTGCAGGTGCATCTGCACAGTCTATGGGAAGCGATTACAAAACAGCATTGGGTGTAAAACTTTATCCGGGTGCAGTAACAGTGAAACATTTTACAGGAAAGGGCAAGGCGATTGAAGGGCTGGGATATATTTCCTCAGACGGATTCAGGCTCACCGGCTTGTACGAACTTCATTTTCCGCTGGGATCTGTAGACGGGTTGCAATGGTATGTAGGTGGTGGCGCGCACCTGGGCATCTGGAGTGATAACTGGAAAAACAAGTACCCTACCAGAGACGGTGGTGTTGCTTTGGGTGTGGACGGTGTGTTGGGTCTGGACTATAAAATCAAGGGGGCTCCGCTGAACCTGAGTTTCGACTGGCAACCTTCCTTCAATATTATCGGATACAACTATTTCGAAGGCGGTTGGGGCGGATTAGCCGTACGCTATACCTTCTAAATGAAAAATCCCGGTTGCTTTCAGTAACCGGGATTTTTTTGCCCCAACTAGGTGAGACTAAATAAACTATTCACAAACTCCTGCTTGTTAAAGATCAGCAGGTCATCTACTTTTTCTCCTACTCCAATGTATTTAACAGGGATCTTAAACTGGTGAGAAATGGCCAGTACAACACCGCCCTTGGCCGTACCATCCAGTTTGGTAATAGCCAGTGCAGAAACATCGGTGGTTGCCGTGAATTGCCTGGCCTGCTCAACCGCATTTTGGCCTGTGGAGCCATCCAGTACCAGCAGTACTTCATGCGGACCATCGGGAACCTGCTTTTGTATTACGCGTTTGATTTTATTCAGTTCATCCATCAGATGTGCCTTATTGTGCAAACGGCCTGCAGTATCAATAATGGCCACATCCGCATTTCTGGCAATGGCGCTGGCCACCGTATCGTAGGCAACAGCACTGGGATCGGATCCCATGGCCTGCTTCACAATCGGCACCCCCACTCTTTCGCTCCAGATGGTCAGCTGATCAACAGCAGCGGCACGAAACGTATCCGCAGCCCCCAGCACAACCTGATTGCCTGCAGCTTTAAAACGGGCTGCCAGTTTACCAATGGTGGTGGTTTTACCAACACCATTAACACCAACAACCAGTATGATATAAGGTTTTTTACCTGCGGGAACAGTGAAATCTCCGGGGGTATCCTCTGCAGCATCCACCAAAACAGCAGCAATTTCTTTTTGGAGTAAACTGTTCAGTTCGGCCGTGTTGATGTATTTCTCTTCTTTTGCACGCTTTTCGATTTTCTCAATGATCTCCAGCGTGGTATCCACACCCACATCGGCGCCAATCAGTGCTTCTTCCAGGTTGTCCAGCACTTCCTCATCAATCCGGGTTTTACCCGCAATGGCTTTGGTGATTTTGGAAAGGAATCCTTCCTTGGTCTTTTGTAAGCCCTGATCCAGGCTTTCCTTGTCTTTTTTCCCGAATATCTTGTCGAAGAAACCCATGATTAGCTGATTATGATTGAATACAAAAAAGCCTCCAACTGGTAAGAAGGAAGCTCTTTAGCGTTATTTCATACAAGGAATTATTTCTCAGATAAGAAATCCTTAACCTTATCCTTGTGTATAATAGTTTCTTTGAAAGTATACGCGCCGGTTTTAGGACTGCGTACAGCTTTAATAACTTTAGTCCAGTTCTTCGCTTCTGCGGCTGCCTTCTGGTCTTTTACTTTCGCGTTTTTGGAAGCTACTTTAGCCATGATTATTTGATTTCTTTATGAACGGTTAC
>JAQTZD010000026.1 GCA_028687975.1 Sediminibacterium sp. | reverse complement strand
CAGGGTTTTGAAATCCTGCTCACCCTCAGCAGAGGAACCGAAGCACAGCGAAAAATGGCACAGGATGCCATCAATCGCTGGTGGTGGCCGAGCATCATGATGTTTGGGCCCCGGGACGACGAAAGCCCCAACTCCATACTGAGCATGAAATGGAAAATTAAAAGATTCAGCAACGATGAGCTGCGCCAAAAATTTATTGATGTAACAGCAGAACAGGTAAAAGTGTTGGGCTTCACCTTACCTGATCCCGATTTAAAATGGAATGAGGAAAGAGGGCATTACGATTTTGGCACCATCAACTGGGATGAATTCTGGCAGGTGATTCAGGGAAATGGACCTTGCAATAAAGAAAGACTGGATGCCCGTAAAAAAGCCTGGGAAGAAGGCGAATGGGTCAGGACTTCTGCAAGTGCCTATGCGGCGAAGAAAGCAAAACGAAACAACCCGGTGGCGGCATAAACAATCACCTGGCTGCAACATATTAATCATCTTCAATCAGATTACATGAGTTTTAATATCAATAAGTTTTACTACGGAGATTATGGCGAGGCCAAAACCGGTGCTGCGGATATATCCGTTAAAGCAACTGCAAAAGAAGAATGGCCGCTTTGGGAAATATTCGTCCGCAGCAAACAGGGCCTCGACCACAAACATGTGGGTAGCCTGCATGCAGCAGACGCTGCTATGGCCATTGAAAATGCAAGAGATGTATACACCAGAAGAATGGAAGGCATCAGTATCTGGGCAGTAGAAAGCAATTACATACATGCCAGCAATCCGGATGAGGCCGATGCATTATACGATCCGGCAAACGACAAAGTATACCGACACCCCACATTTTACGACCTTCCTGATGAGGTAAAATATATGTAAGCCATGACCAAAGCAGAACAACTTAGTCAGCTACTGCAGCTGGCAGACAACGCCCTGATTATCGGGCACCGGTGCAGCGAATGGTGCGGTCATGGTCCCATACTGGAGCAGGATATTGCCATTACCAATATTGCGCTGGACTATATAGGACAGGCCAGAAATTTTTACCAGGCTGCGGCAACCCTGATCAACGAAAATCAGGAATCCTTTCCGGGATTTGCTTTTCCGCTCTCTGAAGACAACCTTGCATATCTGCGCGATGAACGGGAATTCCGGAACCACCTGATCGCCGAACTTCCGAACGGAGACTGGGCAGTTACTACCCTGCGTATTTTTCTGTTCAGTACCTATCAATATTATTTATATACCCAACTAAAAGACGAGGATAAAACAATGGTCGGCGCCATTGCAGAAAAAGCATTGAAAGAAGTTACCTATCATTTAAAATGGAGCAGTGAATGGGTTATCCGGTTGGGTGATGGAACGGAAGAAAGCCATCACCGCATCAGTAAAGCCGTTGATCAACTGTGGGCCTATACCGGTGAATTGTTTACCAAGGGTGATCCATTACAAGAGCAATGGTTGCAAAAAATTCAATCGGTATTTGCAGAAGCGGATCTGACAATACCCGAAAATACCTGGATGCACCAGGGTGGTACCACCGGCAATCATACCGAACACATGGGATTCATATTAGCAGAAATGCAATTTTTACAAAGAGCCTACCCGGGCAGTCAATGGTAGAATTATGTTACAATCCTCCAACAACGATATCCGGAATGTATTGCAATCTGTATATGATCCGGAAATTCCGGTACTGTCTGTTATAGATATGGGCATCATCCGGAAAACAGAAAATATACAAGGCGAGGCTGTGGTTCACATTACCCCTACCTATACCGGCTGTCCTGCAATGGATACGATCAGCAGCCAAATCAGAATGGCATTGCTGGCGGCGGGCTATCCTGCTGTAAAAATTGTGCAGGAACTTTCTCCTGCCTGGACCACCGACTGGATCAGCGAGGAAGGAAAACAAAAATTAAAAGCTTACGGAATTGCTCCCCCCATCGGAAAAGCCCTGGATGCAGCAGGTTTGGAAGACCTTCATCCACTTTGCCCGCAATGCAATTCTGCCAACACAGAACTGATTTCACAATTTGGCAGCACTGCCTGCAAGGCACTGTATAAATGCCTGGATTGCAAAGAACCCTTTGATTATTTTAAATGTCACTAAACAATTTCCATATGGCTTCAATAGAATTTCATATCAACAACCATATTGCCTTCATTACGCTTAACCGGCCCGACAAACTGAATTCATTCAATCGCGAAATGGCTTTGCTGTTGCAGGAGAAACTGGATGAATGTGCTGCCAGTGAAACGGTACGTTGCATTTATATAACGGGTGCCGGAAAAGGATTTTGTGCAGGTCAGGACCTGGCCGAAGTGGTGGATCCCAACGGTCCGGGTATGAAAAAAATTCTGAGTGAACATTACAATCCCATTGTTGCACGCCTGCGGTCGATCCCCAAACCCATTGTTGCAGCTGTAAATGGTGTAGCCGCAGGTGCCGGCGCCAATATTGCCCTTGCCTGCGATGTGGTGGTGAGTACCGCATCTGCCAGTTTTATTCAGGCATTCTCCAAAATTGGTTTAATACCAGACAGTGGCGGTACATTCAGTTTACCAAGACTGATCGGATTTCAGCGTGCCAGTGCCTTAATGATGCTGGGCGATAAAGTGAGCGCGGCGGATGCACTGCAAATGGGCATGCTGTACAAAGTATTTGATGATGCTGTATTTGAGGGAGAAAGTAAAAAACTGGCCCTTACCCTATCGCAGATGCCAACACAGGCCCTGGGCTATATCAAACAGGCACTCAACCAGGCTGTAGTGAATGACCTGCAGACACAACTGCAACTGGAAGACGACTACCAGCAAAAAGCTGCAGCAACTGCAGATTTCAAAGAAGGCGTTCAGGCATTTCTGGAAAAAAGAGCGCCGGTTTATTCAGGAAAATAAAACAATTGATATGACACCACAACTGGTCATAGACCATATAATGAAAACCGATGCTTTTTCCAATTGGTTAGGCATCAGCGTAACAGAATTAAAAGAAGGATACAGTAAAATACAGATGACTGTAAGACCGGAAATGATGAATGGGTTGGGTATAGTACACGGAGGAATTGCATTTTCACTGGCCGACAGTGCATTTGCGTTTGCCTGCAACGGGAGAAACAATTTATCGGTAGCGTTGGATAATTCCATCAACTACCTGAAGCCTGTACATACCGGTGATGTAATTACAGCTGAAGCAACAGAGGTCCACAATGGCAGAAGTACCGGTCTGTATCAGGTAACCATGACCAACCAGCACGGTCATACCGTGGCTATTTTCAAAGGCACCTGTTTCAGAACAGGGAAACCTGTAATAAAAGCAGCCATATGATCTATTCATTCAAAGGATTTATTCCGGTGGTTCATGAAACTGCTTTCGTACATCCGCAGGCAGCTGTTACCGGAAACGTGATCATTGGGAAAAATGTATACATTGGTCCCGGTGCTGCATTGCGTGGAGACTGGGGAGCCATTGTAATTGAAGACGGTTGTAATGTACAGGAGAACTGCACCCTGCATATGTTTCCGGGGACCACGGTTTTACTGAAAGAAGCCGCACATATTGGTCATGGGGCAGTAATTCACGGTGCAACCATTGGCCGCAACTGTCTGGTGGGTATGAACAGTGTGATCATGGACAATGTGGTATTGGGAGATGAATGTATTGTGGGAGCCATGAGCTTTCTTAAAGCCGATGAACAATTTGAAGCAAGGTCTTTGATAGCCGGTAACCCCGCTAAGAAAATAAAAGATGTGAGTGAAGAAATGATTGCATGGAAAACCAAGGGTACCTTGTTGTATCAAACACTCCCGAACAACATGAAACAGTACTGGCAGGAAACAGAACCGCTGAGAACACTGCCAGCCAACCGGCCTTCACAGGAAATTTTATACCAGACCTGGAACGAGCTGAAAAAGTAGACTGGTTACAATATCCTATCTTCGCAGCATCCCTGACGCAATTCAACAGCCGCCAACGGGTCATTTAAATATCAGCAGTGTCAGAACGTAACAATTTTATCGATTATATCCGGATTTTTGCCCGCAGTGGTCACGGTGGTGCAGGAGTAAGGCATTTCATGCGCAACAAACTGACCGCCATGGGCGGGCCGGATGGCGGAGACGGAGGAAGAGGCGGACATATTATTTTGCGCGGTAATAGTAATTTATGGACCCTGCTACACCTGCGTTATTTCAAAAATGTACTGGCAGAAAACGGTGAAAACGGCAGCAAGGACAATTGCACCGGTCGCGATGGCAAGGATATCATTATAGAAGTTCCGCTCGGAACCATTGCCCTGGACGAAGAAACCGGCACTAAAGAAGCAGAGATATTGGAAGATGGTCAGGAAGTGATCTGGATGCGCGGCGGAAGAGGTGGCTTGGGTAATGCCCATTTTGCCACACCCACCAATCAGGCGCCGGAACATGCACAGCCTGGCGAATCCGGCACCGAAGGCTGGAAGAACCTTGAGCTGAAAGTATTGGCAGACGTGGGTTTGGTAGGATTCCCCAATGCAGGAAAATCCACACTGCTGTCTGTAATCACAGCAGCAAAACCTAAGATTGCCAACTATGCATTTACCACACTAACCCCACAGTTGGGTATGGTGGAATACAGAGATCAACAATCATTCTGTATTGCAGATTTACCGGGTATCATTGAAGGAGCTGCAGAAGGTAAAGGGTTGGGACACCGGTTCTTAAGGCATATTGAACGAAATTCTGTTCTGCTGTTTTTAATTCCGGCAGACAGCGCAGATCATAAAAAAGAATTTGAGGTTCTCCGAAACGAACTGCAATCTTATAATGAAGAATTATTGCAGAAGGATTTCATCATCGCCATCAGTAAAAGCGATATGCTCGATGATGAATTAAAGGAAGCCATCAGCAAGGAACTACCTGCAGGTATTCCGCATGTATTCATTTCATCTGTTACCAATAAAGGACTCACCGAGCTCAAAGATTTGCTTTGGGAAACCTTGAACAAACCAATTTCATAAATTTATTTAATTGATTTTCAATCAATTAAGATTTTTTTAAGCTACTCCGGGTTACCTTTCCCTAGTTTAGGTATTAATGTGTATAGTTTACACTATGTAGTGATCACTACTTTCGATTTACGCTGTTGCGTACCATTTGCTTGCCGCATTGAGAAATTTTTTTACCTAAAAACTGAATTAAACATGAAAAAGCAAATGTTATCTTCTATTGCCAAAAAATTCTTCGCCGGAAACCTGATGGCCGCCATGATGTTCCTGTCTGCCAATGCAGCGGTATCTCCTGTTCATTTTAATGCAGAGCCTGCAAAAAACAGAGCTGCTATTACTTTTAAAGGAACCGATAACGACTTTATGGCTTTCCAGGTTGTTTACAACAATCCTGAAGGAAATGCGTTTAACCTGATGATCACCGATGAGTTGGGTAATGTAATTTACTTTTCAACCTTTCAGGACGAAGTATTCAGCAAAACATTCAAGGTTTCCAAAGACGAAATCAACAAACTGAACTTTACGATCCGCGATGCAAAATCCGGTGAAACAGAGAAATTCAAAGTAAACCTGAATGTAGGTGTTACTGAGAATATTGATGTGATTCGTAAAAAATAATTACACTTTAATTACAGTTGGAAAAAGAAAAGACCCGTTGACGAAAATCATACGGGTCTTTTTCATGATGTTTTTATCGGAACTATCCTACAGCTTCCGACTTCATGCTGCGGGAAGCTTTTTTACGATCTTCCTCATCCAGTATTGTCTTACGCATACGGATATTCTTAGGTGTTACTTCAATACATTCATCCTGTTGAATATATTCCATACACTCCTCGAGTGTGAACTGTAATTTGGGAGTGATGCGAACACTGTCGTCGCTTCCGCTTGCACGGTGGTTGGTCAGTTTCTTGGCTTCCACGGCATTCACATTCAAATCGCCCGGTTTAATATGCTCGGCAATGATTTGTCCTACATATACATCTTCTCCCGGTTCAATAAAGAAACTTCCCCTGTCTTGCAGTTTATCGATAGAATAGGCGGTTGTTGTTCCCTGGAACTTAGAAATCAACACACCGTTGTTTCTTCCGGGGATAGGCCCTTTCCATGGCTTGTATTCAATGAAGCGGTGCGCCATTACAGCTTCACCGGCAGTGTTGGTCAGCATTTGTGAACGCAGGCCGATCAACCCTCTTGAAGGAATTTCGAACTCCAGGTGCTGCATTTCGCCCTTGCTTTCCATTATCTGCATTTCTCCTTTACGCTGGGTTACCAGGTCAATTACTTTACCACTGAAATCGGCAGGTACATCTACCACCAGGTTCTCGTATGGTTCATGCTTTTTGCCATCGATGGTTTTCACCAGTACCTGCGGATTACCCACAGTCAGTTCGTAACCCTCTCTGCGCATGGTTTCAACCAATACACCCAGGTGAAGAATACCACGACCATATACCAGGAAACTATCTGCACTGTCTGTGTCTTCCACACGCAGGGCCAGGTTTTTCTCGGTTTCTTTCATGAGGCGGTCGCGCAGGTGTCTTGAAGTAACAAACTTACCATCCTTACCAAAGAAAGGTGAGTTGTTGATACTGAATGTCATACTCATGGTTGGCTCATCTACACTGATGATGGGCAAACCTTCCGGATTTTCTGCATCAGCAATGGTATCACCGATATTGAAATCCTCCAGACCTACCACTGCGCAAAGATCACCGGAAAGTACTTCTGCTACTTTACGCTTACCCATTCCTTCAAACACATACAATTCTTTTACACGGCTTTTCTTAATGCTTCCATCTGCCTGCACCAGTGCGATCTGCTGATTTTCTTTGATAGATCCTCTTGTTACCTTACCAACGGCAATTCTTCCGAGGAAGGAAGAGTAATCCAGCGAGGTAATCTGCAACTGCAGTGTTCCTTCGTTTACTTTAGGTGCAGGTACATATTTCAGGATACCATCCATTAACGGAAAGATATCTTCTGTAGCTGTTAAACTGTCGTTGAACCAGCCGTTCTTTCCACTTCCGTAGAAAGTAGGGAAGTTCAGCTGCTCTTCTGTAGCATCCAGGTTAAAGAACAATTCAAATACTGCATCATGTACTTCATCCGGACGGCAGTTGGGTTTATCCACTTTATTGATTACTACAATCGGATGCAGGTTCAGCTGCAATGCTTTTTGCAATACAAAACGCGTTTGTGGCATTGGGCCTTCAAATGCATCCACCAGCAGGATCACCCCATCTGCCATTTTCAATACACGTTCAACCTCTCCGCCAAAATCACTGTGGCCGGGAGTATCTATTACGTTGATCTTAATCCCTTTGTAGGTAACAGCCGCATTCTTACTGAAAATAGTGATACCACGTTCTCTTTCAAGATCGTTGCTGTCCATAATCAACTCTCCGGCATCCTGGTTGTCTCTGAAAACCTTAGTAGCGCCCAGGATACGGTCTACCAAAGTTGTTTTGCCATGGTCAACGTGTGCGATGATGGCAATGTTTCTTATTTCCATTATTTTTTATTTGTCTCAGTATCAATTACTTATGTAAATAATACCGCTTATTTGAGCGGCGAAGGTACGTTATTACAACGGGGCCACAATTAAAAGAGCATCAATATTCTGTTATATATAGCTGTATTTTAGCCGCTCATTAGCTGGCTGATTATTCCTGCACAGCGTTTTTTATGGTCATAAAATAAACAATATGCGTTTTATAAAAATATTTATTGGTTTGATAATCATTATGATATCTGCATATTTTTTAGGTCCACACCCGAAGCAACCGCGGTTCACTACGGATCTGCCCGAACTACCTTCCGGTGCTGAGTCTCTGGAAAAATATATTGCGGAAAATGAATCCCGGCATCGCATCAAACCCAATAACCAGGCAAGAATCGTTTGGGCCAACGATTCCCTGCGAAAAAAAACACCTTATTCCATTGTGTACCTGCACGGATTCAGTGCCAGTCAGGAAGAAGGCAATCCCGTTCATCGCCAGATTGCCCGTAGGTTTGGCTGCAATCTTTACTTATCCAGGCTATCTCAGCATGGAATTGACACAACAGATGCTTTAATCAAAATGACTGCCGATAACCTCTGGGAATCTGCCAAGGAGGCTTTTGCCATTGGCAAGGAACTGGGAGATACGGTTCTGCTGATGGGCACTTCCACCGGTGGTACCCTGGCCCTGCAACTGGCCGCTGTTTTTCCGGAAATTGGTGGTCTGATACTGTATTCTCCGAATATCGCCATCAATGATCCCAATGCATGGTTATTAGACAATCCCTGGGGGTTGCAGATTGCACGTATGGTCAAAAAATCCAATTACATTGTTACAGACAAAAACTTCCCCGCTTACAACCAGCACTGGAATCATGTTTACAGACTGGAAGCTGCGGTTGAACTGCAATCGCTGTTAGACAATGCCATGCAACCCGAATTGTTCCGTAAAATAAACCAACCCTTACTGATGCTGTATTATTTCAAAGATGAACAACACCAGGATCCGGTTGTTAAAGTATCTGCAATGACAGAAATGTTTAATACTATCAGTACCCCGGCCAGCAAAAAACGCATGAAAGCCATACCCGATGCAGCTAGCCATGTACTCGCATCACCTATTGTATCGAAAGACATTATTTCAGTAGAAACTGAGACCGGTTTGTTTCTTTCTGATCTGATGAGATTAAAACAAATCAATCACTGAGGCTGCTTGTACCATTTCAGAACATAAAGTTTCTTACCTTCATCCATCAATAAATTGCTTGACTATGCCCCTGAGTAAGATTGCAGGAATTGGAAAATATGTACCCACTCATGTAGTTACCAACAATGATCTGATCAAATATATGGATACCAACGACGAATGGATTCAGGAAAGAACCGGTATCCAGGAACGCAGGTATGCCCACAGAACAGAAGAAACCACCACAACCATGGCCGTGGAAGCTGCAAAAATTGCTATTGAACGGGCAGGAACCACTGCGCAGGAAATAGACTTCATCGTTTTTGCCACGCTTTCTCCTGACTATTATTTTCCAGGTTGCGGCGTATTGGTGCAACGTGCTCTTAAGATGAAAGAAATTGGTGCAGTGGATATTCGCAATCAGTGCAGTGGATTTGTATATGCATTGAGTGTTGCAGACCAATTCATCAGAACCGGCATGTACAAAAATATTCTGGTAATCGGCAGTGAAAAACATTCATTTGGACTGGACTTCAGCACTCGCGGCAGAAACGTATCGGTGATTTTTGGGGATGGTGCCGGAGCCGTTGTATTACAACCTGCAGATCAGGAAGGACAGGGTATTTTGAGTACCCATTTGCACAGCGACGGGGAATCCGCAGAAACACTGGCCATGTATAATCCGGGCTCTCATGCCAACCATTGGGGTGCAAAAAACTATGCCGATTTTGATGATGCGGAAATTTCCAATATGTTCATGAGTCACCAAATGATTGATAAGGCACAGCTTTATCCATTCATGGACGGACCTGCCGTGTTCAAAAAAGCAGTGGTAAAATTTCCTGAGGTAATCATGGAGGCCCTTCACAAAAACGGGTACAATGCCAGCAATATTGATATGCTGATTCCGCATCAGGCCAACCTGCGCATCAGCCAGTTTGTACAACAAAAACTGCAATTGACCGACGACAAAGTTTACAACAACATACAGAAATACGGCAATACAACGGCCGCATCCATTCCCATTGCGCTTTGTGAAGCCTGGGAGAAAGGAAAAATAAAACAGGGAGATCTTGTGTGCCTTGCAGCATTCGGAAGCGGCTTTACCTGGGCCAGTGCATTAATAAAATGGTAGTATAATCAGGGAGGTGGGTTATGGAAAGAAAAATCATTTATTTGATCAATCCGATTGCGGGTACCTTAAAAAAAGACAAAATCCGCAGTCTGGTTGAAAGGGAAACTGCTTTAAGGAACATTCCTTACCAGGTATTCTCCACCAACTCAACAGGCAACTATGAGTTGATCAGAGAACTGATCTTACAGGAGAAATATACAGATGTAGTAATGTTGGGCGGAGACGGTACTGTGAATCAGGTTACCGGCTTTCTCAGGAATACCGGGGTACGTTTTGGCGTGATACCAGCCGGATCCGGAAACGGTTTGGCAAGGGCTGCCAATATCCCTACCAGACTCAAAACTGCAATGCAGATTGTATTTGATGGCTATGCAAGCCCGGTGGATGCATTTACGGTGAATGGGGCTTACTCCTGTATGCTCAGTGGCATTGGCTTTGACGCACAGGTTGCCCACGATTTTGCACAGAAGAGTACCCGGGGCCTGTTTACCTATACACAACAAAGCATCATCAATTTTTTCAAAGCCAATCCTTACCAGTTTGAACTATCAATAGATCAGTTCTCTTTCTTCACAGACGCTTTTTTCATCAGCATTGCCAACAGCAATCAGTTTGGCAACAATGCAATTATTGCGCCACAGGCCAGCTTATCGGACGGATTGCTTGATATTGTTATTGTTCAGAAGATGAGTAAGGCCAAACTTCCCTTTGCGCTGCTCAGACAAATGCGCGGAAACAATAAATTACAACAATTGGTGGAGGATATGAGCAATAAAAGTGTCATCTATTTTCAAACACCGTCATTGACCATCCGCAATCCCAAACTGGCGCCGTTGCACATAGACGGAGAACCAAGGGATACCGTAGAAGAGTTAAAGATTGAAATTATCCGGAATGCATTTCTGCTGATTCAGCCAAAAACGCATTAAGCAGCTGTATTTTCTTTTCGCACCAGGTAAAGCATCATCACCAATGCCAGCATCAGCAACATGCCTGTAAGCTGATGCAGCTGAGCCCTCCATTCAAATGCACCCCATTTACCAGGGATAATGCCACTGCTGGTTAATACACTCAGGATACACAGTACAACCTGTACTGTCACAATGATCAGCGGCCATTGGCGGAAACGGGTAAAATATGCTGTGCCCCGGGTTTTGAATAAACGGAAGGACCATACCAGTGTTATAACCAATAACAAATAAGCCAGCCCCCTGTGTATAAAATGAATCAGGGTTGTATTGTCTATAAAATTCAGCAGAAAAGGGGTGTCGCGGAACATGGATTCGGGTATCCAGGCTCCATTAATGGTAGGCCAGGTAGCAGCAACATTGGCAGCTTTATGACCAGCCATTAATGCACCGTAAATTAATTGCACAAATAACAGGCCCAGCAGTAACAGGCTGGTGTTCCTGATTTTGGTGTTGGCCATGCGTTGTTCATCGGGAACCAGTAGTTTTAAAGCAAACCAGAAAGTATATCCCAGTAAAACAAGTGCCAGAATGAAGTGCATTGCCAGGCGGGTAGGTTTTACATATACCGCATCCCCTGTTAAACCACTTGCCACCATAATCCATCCGACCAAACCCTGCAGTGCACCCAGAAAAAAAAGAACAATCAGCTGAGGCACCATTTCCTGACGAAAGGCCTTCTTATACAAAAACCAGATAAAGCCAAAAGCAAATACCAGTCCGATGGTTCTGGCCCAAAGCCGGTGAAACCATTCCCAGAAAAATATAAACTTGAAATCGCCGAGGGTAAATTCAAAATTCAGGATCTGAAACTGTGGGGTCAGGCGGTACTTATTGAATTCTTCCACCCAGGCCGCTTCGTTCAAAGGAGGAAGAGCGCCCGTGATCACATCCCATTCTGTAATAGACAAGCCGCTACCGGTTAACCGGGTTATTCCACCCAGGGCAATTTGTATTACCGTCATTACAACGCCTAACAGCAACCAAAAGGCTACCTGCTTCGAAGATCGATCCACAACGCGCATATGATTGTTTTAGCTATAAAACACAAATGTATAACAAGAGTTTGCTTTATCCGGATTAAAACAATTTGATACTCTGCCCCGGATAGCAGAATTTTACTGCATGTTACCTGCCTTTTACCAGGAAAAATTAATTGAAGCCGGCTGTGATGAAGCAGGAAGGGGTGCTTATGCAGGCCCTGTTTTTGCTGCCGCGGTTATTTTGCCAGCAGACTTCAAACATCCGTTACTGAACGACAGTAAACAAGTGCGTGAAAAGCAACGACTGATCCTGAAAGAAGTAATTGAGGCCAATGCCATTGCCTGGTCTGTTGCCAGTGTAGATGCAGACGAAATTGATAAAATCAATATTCTGAAAGCCAGTTTCAAAGCCATGCACCTGGCCATAGAGCAACTTAAAGTAAGACCCGAATTTCTGCTGATCGACGGCAACCGGTTTCCTGCTTATAAAAAAACGCCCCACTTATGCATTGTAAAAGGAGACGGCAAATATGCTTCCATAGCCGCTGCCAGTATTCTGGCCAAAACTTACCGGGATGCGTATATGGATAAACTTCATGCACAGTTTCCGCAATACGGATGGAACAGCAATAAAGGATATGGAACACTTGAACACAGAATTGGAATAGAAAAAAACGGCCTGTGTGTGTATCACAGAAAAAGCTTCCATATTGTACCAACACAAATTGAAATTGGATTCTAAGCGTTATTCCAGGCGCCGGCACCCATACGAACCAGTTCATATTCCGGTTTGGTGCAATTAATAATGGTAGAAGGAACCATACCGCCATTGCCCCCATCTACCACAATATCTACCAGCTTTTCAAATTTTTCATACATTTTTTCCGGATCAGTATACTCTTCTACCATATCGCCGGGCAAGGAGGCAGATAAGAGGGGATGGTCGAGTTTTTCAACAATAGTGCGGGCAATGATATTATCAGGAATGCGCAATCCAACCGTACTTTTTTTATTCTGGAGGATTTTGGGAACTTCCTTGCTTGCCGGCAAAATAAAAGTATATGGACCCGGCAGATGACTTTTTAAAATACGATACAGTGGCGTATCGATGCTTTTACAGTATTTGCTTAAGTCGCTTAAATCGTTACAGATAAAACTCATTTGAACTTTGGCGGGATCAATTTGTTTGATCTTCGCAATTCGCTCTACAGCTTTGGGCTGAAAAATATCACACCCCAAACCATAAATGGTATCTGTAGGATAAATAATGATTCCTCCGGACAGCAAACAATCCGTGATTGTTTTAATATGGCGTGGATTGGGGTTCTCTGGATGTACATGCAGTAACATACTTAAAGGTAAATAAAAATCGAAGACGGCAAATGCCGTCTTCTCTTTGTTTGTAACCCCTGGTTAGGAAATAGCAATAAAAACAGATCGTCACCATCTATTCTTATTACCATCCAAAACTAGGACTGCAAATCAAACGAGCATAGAGATCAAATACTGATTTTCAGACCGTTATAAGACAGATTAAAAAGCGGAAAATACCCTATTGTTGAACCGGCGGAATATTTATTTTCACATGCCATAATTAATTTGTTCGGGCATTTGTGCTTATGAAAAAAATTGCAGTCGTAGACGATCATGAAATGGTGAGAGAAAGCCTGGTAAAAATCATCAATGAATATCCCGGCTACCAGGTTTTATTTGAAGCAAACAATGGAAAGGATTTTATACTTAAGCTGAATCCCGAAGACCCGCCATGGCTGGTTTTACTGGATGTGAAGATGAAGGAAATGAATGGTTTTGAAACGGTGCATTGGATAAAGGAGCATCATCCTCAAATGCGGATCCTTATTTTAAGCATGCTGGATGATAAAAATACCATTGTAAGGATGTTTCATTTAGGTGTAAACGGCTACCTCTTTAAAAGTTCGCGGCTCCAGGAACTGAAAAAAGCCTTTGAGGAAATCCGGAAAAAAGAGATTTACATCAATGAAGCAACACTCAGGTACCTGCCCGAAATACTCAACAAAAGTGAAGAGTCCATCAATGAATACGAAACAGCACAAAGCCTTTCCGAACGCGAAAAAGATTTTCTGAAATGGCTTTGCTCCGAAAAACCACTGAAAGAGATTGCAGCAGAAATGAACCTGAGCCCCAGAACCATTGATGGTTACAGAGACAGCCTGTTCCAAAAAACACAAACCCGCAGCAGGAGCGGGCTTGTACTATTTTCAATCAGAACGAAACTGGTAGACTTATGATTTGATCTCCCAAACTTCTTTACCACGGAGCATTTTATCCAGATCGCCTTTGCCTTTTGTAGCAATAATTTCTTCAATCTGCATCAACATCACATCTTCGTAGCAGGGGCGGTCTGTTTCAAAAAATACACCGAATGGTCTTGGGTAATGCTTGCCTTCTCTGTTTGGATCATCAAACATCCGAACCAATACCTGGGCTTTGTAAAAATCACGCTCATCGTGTACCCAGAGGTCTTCCAGGCTATAATCTTTACCAATCTCTACCACTTCTGGTGTAAAACCGTTCAGTCGGATACCTTTGTCTTTGTTAGCACCAAAAACCATTGGTTGACCCTGTTCCAGGAACAGTGTTTCCTCGGGCTTACTTCCTTTTTCGGTAAATATTTCAAAAGCACCATCATTAAAAATGTTGCAGTTTTGATATATTTCCAGAAAAGAAGATCCTTTGTGTGCATTGGCCCTGGTGAGCATGTACTGCAGGTGTTTCGGGTCACGATCCATAGAACGGCCAACAAAGCTTGCATCTGCACCCATGGCCAGTGCCAGAGGATTAAACGGATGATCAATACTTCCTACAGGTGAACTTTTGGTAATTTTGTTTTGCTCAGACGTAGGTGAGTACTGGCCTTTTGTTAAACCGTAAATCTGGTTATTGAATACCAGCATGTTTACATCAAAATTTCTTCTCAGCAGGTGAATGGTATGATTACCACCAATACTCAGACTATCCCCGTCTCCGGATACAATCCACACGCTGAGTTCTGGTCTTGCTGCTTTCAGTCCGCTTGCAATAGCGGTTGCTCTTCCATGGATGCTGTGCATTCCATAGGTATTCATATAATACGGAAAGCGGCTGCTACAGCCAATACCGCTGATAATGGCTATATTTTCACGAGGCACACCTATTGTAGGAATCACTTTCTGAACCTGCGCAAGGATTGAATAATCTCCACAACCCGGACACCAGCGAACTTCCTGGTCTGTTACCAGGTCTTTGGAGGTAAAGGCCGGGTTACTCAATGTTTCTGTGCTCATAAATTTCAATTTATATGGTAAATATTTCTTTGTTTCTTGTTTGTTGCTTACCCGTTCTGTAAGGCTTCCCAATATTCCGCAGCCCTTCTTGTGTGCGGTATTACAATTGTTCCGCCAACAATATTTGCCACAGCAAAAATTTCATACATCTCTTCGGTAGTTACTCCCAACTCATGGCTCTTACCCAGATGATACTTGATGCAATCATCACAACGCAATACCATACTGGCCACCAAACCCAGCATCTCTTTTGTTTTACGATCCAATGCTCCATCTTCATAGGTATTGGTATCCAGATTCCAAAGACGCTTCATCACCAGGTTATTCTTGCTCAGAATAACCTCATTCATTCTCTCTCTGTAACTATTGAACTCATTCACCATTTCACTCATACGTTCCGTTTATCCTACAAAAATACAGCAGCAACGTTTTGCGCCGCATAATTCTTTGTATTTTAACCGTCTAAATCTTGTGAAATGAAGAAAATCTTCCTCCTGTTATGGATTCCCTTTATTGGCTATAGCCAGCATAAAGGGGAACTCATTAAGATTACCGACATGCTAAAGGTAAAACAAATGAGTGGTTTAAGCCTCAGCCCGGATGGTAAAAAAGCTGTTTTTGTATTAAACAGCATTGAGCCGGAATCCGACAACAAATGGGATTTTAAATACACCAACCAGGTTTACATAGTACCTGCGGATGGCAGTGCCGCCCCCAAGGCCCTGACCACAAAGGAAAATGCCTTCCAACCGGCCTGGAGTCCGGACGGGAAACAGTTGGCTTTTGTAAGAGCTGTAGACGGAAAGCCCCAGATTTTCCTGCTTTCTTTTGACGGAGGGGAGCCTTTACAGTTAACCAGATTCAAATATGGCGCCTCCGGTCCTAAGTGGAGTCCGGACGGGAGAAAACTGCTGTTCGCAAGCTCCATATCATTAAAAGATCTCTTAAAGGACTCCTTGCTTAACCCTTCCAAATCACTGCCCAAATGGCCCATGGAAAAACCGGGTTTCGACAAAAACAAATTCCTGAAAACCACTACTGCCAAAGCAGATCCTGATGGAAGTACAGAAGAAATCAGGGCTTACCTGGAATTGAACGCTGCAGACCGAAAGGCCAAAGTGATCAATAAACTCAATTTTCAGGAAGAAACGACCACTTCCGGAGACATTTCCTTCAGCCATATTTTCATTGTAGCTGCAGAACCCAACGCCGTTCCAAAAGCCATTACCAAAGGATTCTACCGTTTTGGCAATGCCAGTTTTACACCCGATGGTAAAAAAATCGTTTTCAGCGGAAGCATGGATTCTACCCTTCATCCGGACAGAGCATTGGAAAGTCAGCTTTTTATGGCCGACGAAGATGGGAATAACCTGAAAAAAATACTCGGCGCGCCAGGCAAAACCTTCAGCAACCCGGTCATTTCTCCCAGCGGTAAATGGCTGGCTTTCCAAATGGGCACGGTTTCCTTTGTGGATGTTCCTGCACTGGCAATCATGCCCCTGTATGGCTCCACGGCCAACATAACCGTGCTTCCTTTCGACAGAAATAAAAGCGGGCTCAACTGGAGCAAGGATGAGCAATACATTTATTTCAGCTCGCAAAGCAATGGCGGCGCACCGGTGTACAGGATGCAGATCAGCAATAAAAAAGCAGAACAACTAACAGCTTCCGATGCGGGTATCAGCAGCTTCGATGTTTCCAGCAACCAAATGGTGTACGTTAAAACAGAAGTGATTAATCCTTTTGAAATATACAGCAGCGATGCTTCCGGAAAAAACGCTACCCGCATCAGCAGTTTCAACCAGGAATGGATCAGCAAAAAGCAACTCAGCCTGCCTGTTAAAAACACTTTTGTAAACGAAAAAGGTCTTACAGTTGAATACTGGGTAATGAAACCCGCCAACTTCGAAGCCGGGAAAAAATACCCTACCATTCTGAACATTCACGGAGGACCTTCTGCCATGTGGGGACCCGGGGAAAGCTCTATGTGGCATGAGTTCCAGTATTATACTGCAAAGGGATATGTGGTGGTATATGGTAATCCCAGAGGTTCCGGCGGCTATGGTGCAGAATTTTTGCGTGCCAATATCAACGACTGGGGTGCAGGCCCAACCTCCGATGTTCTTACTTCACTGGACCTGTCTGCTAAAGAAGGATTCATTGATACTTCCCGCCTGGCTGTTACCGGAGGCTCCTATGCCGGATACCTGGTGGCGTGGATCGTTGGTCATGACCAGCGTTTCAAGGCAGCCTGCTCACAAAGAGGGGTATACGATTTAAGTACTTTCTTTGGAGAAGGAAATGCATGGAGACTGGTACCTAATTATTTTGGGGGGTATCCATGGGAAGAAGCAGTGAAGCCTGTGCTTGAACGGGAGTCTCCGCTGAAATATGTTGCAAATATCCACACACCATATATCATTTTCCACGGAGAAAACGATTTAAGAACCGGTGTTATTCAAAGTGAAATGCTCTACAGAAGCCTGAAAATTCTTGGCAGAACTGTTGAATACGTTCGTCATCCCGGTGGTACACACGAACTGACCAGAACCGGAAACAACCGCCAGCGCATCGATCAGATGCTTCGCACCATCGAATTCTTCGACCGTTTCATTCAACATTGATGTGGTTGAAACAAGCATAAAAAAACCGGCCAGTGATTGCTCCCTGGCCGGTTTTTATGTTCTATAGTTAATAAAATCTACGCCATATCATATTTGCTCCGCACCAAAATAACGATGCAGCACTTTGGGTAAGCGGATGCCCGTAGCTGTCTGATTGTTTTCGAGCAAACAGGCCACAATTCTTGGCAATGCCAGTGAACTTCCGTTCAATGAGTGTGCCAGCTGCGTTTTTCCATCGGCTCCTTTAAACCGGCACTTCATGCGATTGGTCTGGTAATTTTCAAAATTGCTCACGCTGCTTACTTCGAGCCAACGCTGCTGTGCAGCACTGTATACCTCAAAGTCGTAGGTAATTGCACTGGTAAAACCCATGTCTCCGCCACATAAGCGAAGAATACGGTATGGCAATTCCAATGATTGCAGCAATCGTTCTACATGAGCAATCATATCCTGCAACACTTCATAGCTTTTATCCGGATGCACGATCTGGATAATTTCCACTTTCTCAAACTGGTGCAGACGGTTGAGGCCGCGTACGTCTTTCCCATAGCTACCCGCTTCTCTTCTGAAACAAGGTGAGTAGGCCGTCATTTTCACCGGCAGTGCCTCCTCTTTCAAAATGGTATCGCGATACACATTCGTTACAGGCACTTCAGCAGTTGGAATCAGGTAAAAATCGTCTTCCGTTGCATGATACATCTGGCCCTCTTTATCCGGAAGCTGTCCGGTGGCATATGCAGAAGCCGCATTCACCATAAATGGCGGCAGGTATTCTGTATACCCTGCTTCGGTATTGAAATCCAGAAAGTACTGAATCAGGGAGCGCTGTAGCTTGGCACCCTTGCCGGTATACACCGGAAATCCGCTACCGGTAATTTTATTGCCCAGCTCAAAATCGATCAGGCTGTATTTTTTGGTCAGCTCCCAGTGCGGAACTGCTTCAGGCCCTAAATCGGGCATGGCACCACCGGTTCTGACAATTTCATTTTCTTCGGGAGTTTTTCCTTCAGGCACTTCGGGTGCAGGCAGGTTGGGCAATTGCACCAGTGTGTCGGCCAGCTGTTTCTCCACCACAGCCATTTGTTCTTTCAGGGGCTCCAGTTCCTGCTTCCAGCCAGCCACATTTTGTTTAATGGCTTCTGCTGCAGCCTTATCCCCTTTTGCCATGAGCATACCGATTTCTTTTGAGGCTGCATTCACTTTAGCCTGTGTATCGTCGAAGGATGCCTGCAGTTTCTTCCGGTCATCATCCAGCTGAACAATGGTATCCACCAATTGCATATCCTTAAAATTTTTCTTTGCCAGCCGCTGTTTTACCTCTTCGGGAGCAGCTCTCAAAACACTCACCTGTAACATAAATACACAAATTTCCTGCAAATATACCTTTTGCAGGTTGATGATCGCATCCTTTGGAGCTTTACCTTTGGGCTATGTTCATTACAGACGATTTACAACAGCGCTGGTGGGCGCTGGAAGCCAAATTGGTGGAGCGTTTCGGAAAAAAGCCCGATCTGGAGGCCGTTTTGTTCCTGATCGGGATGCAGGAAACAGGGTTTGTACAGGAAAAGATCTCCAAAGAAGAGAAGCAGGATCTGATGCATGTGGCCGTTTGTACGGTGCTGGCACCGAGTGGATACTATATAGAAGAGGGAAATGACCCCGACGGATGGCCGCATTTTAAGCAACTCAGGGCCCTGCCGGAAATGAATTTGCCGGATCAGGAAAATTTCATCAAAGACCATGTATTGCTGTATTTTGAACAAGAGGGCATTTGATGAAATGATCCCCTTTACAGACATTTAATTTTATCTCATTGTTTTTTATTGAATATTTGCACAAATAAAACCTGCTTTTATGAATTTTCCTGAAGAACTGCGTTACACCAAAGACCACGAGTGGATTCGCCTGGAAGGCAATGTTGCAACCATCGGTATTACAGATTTTGCACAGCACGAGCTGGGCGATATTGTTTATGTGGATATCAACAGCGTTGGTAAAACTCTTGCCGGAGAAGAAATCTTTGGAACAGTAGAGGCAGTTAAAACTGTAAGTGACCTGTTTTTGCCTGTTGCCGGAACCATTACCGAAGTAAATCCTCTTCTGGAAAAGCAGCCTGAACTGGTCAATACCGATCCTTACGGAGATGGCTGGATGATCAAAATGAATGTGACCGATACATCCGCTGTAGAAGGCCTGCTGAGCAAAGATGCTTATGCTGCCCTGGTTGGATAATCAGCTACACACCCGTTTACTCAATTTGAATCGTTTATACACAACGAAGACTGCGCCTTATTGTACCATGTGCAATAAGGCGCATTGTTATGGAGTTATAGAGTAAAGAAGTATCTTTAACAGCATATACTCTGGTATGAATTACAACGAGCTGAAAAAACTCATCGGGCTGAAAAAAGAGGCTATCACGCTGGAAAACAAGATATTTAACCTTGTTACTTTTTTGGTTTTTGTTGCCATGAGTATCAGCTTCATGAGTAACCTTTACCTGGGTTTAAACTCCACCCTTAATTGGCTTGTTTTTGCCCTGCTTGCCATTTCCTTTGTATTCTTTTACCTGTCCAGGTATAAGGACATGTATAAAAAAGTGAGTGGATGGTACATCCTGTTCTGCCACCTTTTTTATGTACCTGTCTGGTTCACCAACGGCGGAATCGAAGGTCCTACTATCGTCGCATACAGCCTGATACTGACCATTGCCATGCTGATTCTCCCCAAAAAATACCACTCACCGTTTATTGGGGTTACCATTGCCATCATCATGTTGCTGATTTATACGGAACAGCAGCATCCGGAATGGGTAGTATCTTATCCGAGCGAACAGATCAGGCAGATAGACTTGGTGTTAACTATTTTCCTCTATTTCGGCATTATCGGGGTAACTGCAAGCCTTTACAAGCGCACTTACGACATGGACCGGGACGACCTGATCAAAAAATCGATTGATCTGGAAGAATCCCGTGAATACCTCTCCGAAACCAAAATGCAGGCCGAGGAAGCAACCAGGGCCAAATCCAGGTTTTTGGCCAATATGAGTCACGAGATCAGAACACCGTTAAACGGCATCATTGGCACAATCGACCTGATGCATCATACACCGTTATCTTCCGAACAAGAGGAGCTGATGCAGTCTTTAAAATCCAGCAGCACATTACTGCTGGAGATTGTAAATGATGTTTTGGATATTTCCAAAATCGAAGCTGATAAACTGGAACTTTTTGAAGGCCCGTGCAACCTGGATGCCATCATCAAAAATGTCATTTCCATTTCCTCGCCCCGGATAACCGCTTTAAAAAAGGAACTCCGGATCGCTTATACCATAGACCCGAAAACAGAGTTGGAGATTATTGCAGATGAAAGCAGGATCAAGCAAATCCTGATTAATCTGGTAAGTAATGCCATTAAGTTTACAGAAACAGGTTCTGTAAAAATTGAAATCGGTTCTCTTCCGATAGATGAGAGCATTCAGGAGCTGAACTTTGCAGTGGTTGATACAGGTATCGGCATCAGCGAAGAGCATATGAGAACCCTGTTTATTCCATTTACACAAATAGACAATTCTGCAACCAGAAAACACAGTGGCACAGGGCTTGGCCTGTCCATCTGTCGGAAAATCATAGAAGAAATGGGTGGCCGGATCTGGATAGAAAGTGAACTGGGAAAGGGTTCTGCTTTCAGATTTATTATTCCCGTGCAAATCAACCTGGTTAAGAAAACCCATAGCCGTGGTACAGAAAATACAACCAAGCCAGCTGGAAACGGCATTCAGAAATCCCTGAAATTACTGGTTGCAGAAGACAATGGCATGAACCAGTTACTGGCTAAAAAAATGTTCAGTAAAATAGGTTATGATATAGAAATTGCGCATAATGGCAAAGAGGCATTTGAGAAAGCCCTCGCGAATAATTATGATTTTATTTTCATGGACATTCATATGCCCGAAATGGATGGATTGGAGGCAACCGTTCATATCCTGAACAGTCCGCTGGAAAAAGTGCCGGTCATTATTGCCATGACGGCAAATGTTGTAAAGGAAGCGGAGGAAGACTGCCTGGAGTCCGGAATGAAAGACATTATCACCAAGCCATTTACTATTGAACAGCTCAGAAGAGTACTGGATAAATGGACTTCCTAGACAATCATTCATGAACAAGAAATCTGCCCTGGTTCCACTGCTGGCATTCCTGCTTTCACTCGGCTGCAGTATCCTTCTTTTTACACTTCCCGGAAAGCAACTGCCTTCTATCCGATGGCTGAATATTCCCTATACAGACAAATACGTACATGCTGCCATTTTCTTTACACTTTGCTACACGGCAGCAGCAGCCATTTTTGCCTATACGGGCAAAAAAATCGGCGGCCTCTTTGCGCTGATCATTGCTGGAATTTTTGTTTCCTATGGAATAGGGGTTGAATTTTACCAGGAGCAGGTAGTTGAAGGCAGGAGTTTTGAATGGGCAGATATTTTCGCTGATGCCAGTGGCTGTATGCTTTTTTTGGTCTGGATCCGATTCAGAAAGGCCTGAAAAAAAGTTGGCCCCTGTGGAAACAGGGGCCGCAACCAAAACTAACTGCTTATGAGAAAATTCTTATTGAGTCTATACTTACTTTGTTTCAATTAGCGTGCCAGAAGAGGGCTTTTTTGTTAAAGCTTTAATAAGAAATAAATGCTTTCCTGAACTGCCTTTTGTACCACAAAGGTCTGCATAATAGACGCAATAAATGCCCTTATGTTTAATAAGAAATTGTTAAAGAATAAGGCATACTCCAGAAACCGTACTTTTGCATCGCTTATGGCTTATTTCAACTGGAACGACAGCATCAATTTTCTATCTAAAATGACCTTTCGTCGTTTCTGGAATGCATTGCAGGTATACAGCAGTTACCAGCTGTCTAAAATCACTGGCAAGCCCATACAGTGGGGGTACCCTATTTCCATATCCTTTGAACCCACAACTTCCTGTAACTTAAGGTGTCCGGAATGCCCCAGTGGTCTGAGAGAGTTCACCCGCCCTACCGGCATGCTCCAAAAAGATTTTTTCCGGGAAACCATTGATGATATCTACAAAGACCTGCTTTACCTTATTTTCTACTTTCAGGGGGAACCTTACCTGAATCCTGATTTTTTGGATATGGTTCAATATGCCCATGAAAAAGGGATTTATACAGCCACGTCCACCAATGCACACTACCTCACCGACGAAAAAGCCAAAAAAACGGTAGAAAGCGGGCTGGACCGGCTGATCATTTCCATTGATGGTACCACACAGGATGTTTACGAACAATACCGAGTGGGTGGAAAGCTGGAAAAAGTACTGGAAGGAGCAAGGAATATCGTAAAATGGAAGAAGGCCCTGAACAGCAAGACTCCCTTTATCTTTTTCCAGTTTCTGGTGGTAAAACCCAATGAGCATCAAATAGATGCAGTAAAAAAGCTGGGCGCTGAGATTGGGGTGGATCAGGTCAGGTTCAAAACTGCCCAGGTCTACGACTATGAAAACGATCCCAACGGGCTGATTCCCGACAACAATAAATACAGCCGGTACAAAAGAGATACTTCCGGTAAAATGAAAGTGAAAAGCGGGCTGAACAACCATTGCTGGAAGCTATGGCACGCCAATGTGATTACCTGGGATGGCCTTGTGGTACCCTGTTGTTTCGATAAAGATGCCATGCACCAGCTGGGGAACCTGAAAACCCAGCGTTTTAGGGAAACCTGGCACAATGCCAATTATCAGCAATTCAGAAAAGAGCTGATGACCAGCCGGAAAAACATCGATATATGTGCCAACTGTAGTGAGGGCTTAACAGTTTGGGAGGATTAATAAGATCATTTACAAGGTTTTATGTAACTTGGTGTTTTAACAATGAGTATAGAAAAAGACATCCAGCAGCAGGTGTTCAGAAACATCTACCAGAAAGCAACAGTAAATATTATTTTTTCTGCTGGCTGGCTGTCTGAGCACATCAGACAATTTTTGGAAGAAGAGGATATTACTCCGCAGCAATACAATATACTCCGAATCCTTCGGGGAAGTATGAAACCGTTAAGCACTTTACAGATCCGGGAAAGAATGCTCGACAAAATGAGTGATACCAGTCGCATCGTAGACCGCTTGATTAAAAAAGGAATGGTCGAAAAAAAGGTTTCCGCAACAGACAAAAGGCTGGTAGATGTCAATATTTCCAAAAAGGGCTTACAACTGCTCGAAAGACTGGATCAGAAAAATGACCAGCTGGATAATCTTTTAAAGAATCTGAGCCAATCTGAGATAGAACAACTCAATAATTTATTGGATAAGATGCGCGAAAGGGAGTAGCCATTACAATATATTCGCATCATGAAAACCCGCATCATTCTGCCCCTGCTTTTTTCCATTGCCTGCTGTTTACAAACAGTAACTGCTCAGCAATCTCCCAACTACGAATTCAGGGGGGTATGGGTGGCAAGTGTAGAAAACATAGACTGGCCCAGTAAAAGAGGACTCCCTGTTGTTCAACAGAAAGAGGAATTCATTCGCTTGCTGGATATGCACCAGGCCAATGGCATGAATGCAATTGTAATGCAGATTCGTCCTGCAGGTGACGCATTATACCCGTCTCAGTATGAGCCCTGGAGCGAGTACCTGACAGGTAAACAGGGACTGCCGCCCAACCCTTATTACGATCCGCTGGAATTCATGATCAGCGAAACACACAAGCGTGGAATGGAATTTCATGCATGGCTGAACCCTTACAGAGCCGTATTCAATATTTTAAAATCTTCAGTAGCACCTTCCCATGTATCCAAAATTCATCCTGCATGGTTTTTGGTTTATGGCGATAAAAAATACTTCAATCCCGGACTTCCCGAAGTAAGGGAGCATACGGTAAGAGTGGTAAAAGACATTATTACCCGGTACAACATAGATGCCATCCATATGGATGACTATTTTTATCCTTATAAAATTGCCGGCAAAGAATTTCCGGATGAAGCCACTTTTCAGAAATACGGTAAAGGGCTGAGTAAGGATGAATGGAGAAGAAGCAACTGCGACAGTATTATTGTTCAGCTGCACCGTGCCATCCTGACCACCAACCCCCGCGTAAAGTTTGGCATCAGCCCCTTTGGTGTATGGCGCAACAAGAGCCAGGATCCAATGGGAAGTGATACAAAAGCCGGAACAACCAACTACGATGACCTCTATGCCGACATATTGCTTTGGCTCGAAAAAGGATGGATTGATTATGTTACCCCACAGTTGTATTGGGAAAGAGGTCATAAACTGGCCGATTACGATGTATTACTGAAATGGTGGAACGACCATGCTTATGGCAAGCAGGTATACATTGGAATGGGCATTTACCGTGCTGGCAACAATGAGGCCTGGAAAAACAAAAGTGAACTTCCAAATCAGCTACGCGAATTAAGAAAATACAAAACCACACAGGGAAGCATTTATTTCAACAGCAGGGTATTTGAGAAAAATCCCAATGGATGGAACGACAGTTTGCGCAATAACTTTTACCACTACCCTGCCTTGATTCCTCCTATGCCATGGATCAACAATGACATACCTGAACAACCGGTATTGCACAAAAAATCAGCTACTGAAATTGAGGCTACATACAATGGAAATCTTCAGTTGAAAGGCTTCGGGCTGTTCGTTTTACCGCAGGAAAAAGAGTTGAAATTCATCAATACCCAACTGGTTCAGATTATTTTAAGCAATAAATCTGCAGTAATTGACCTTACCAAAGTGCGTGACGGGGCTGGCAAAAAAATTTATATCGCAGCCATCGACATCAACAATAATGTGAGCGACCTGAAAGAATTAAAATAAATCGATTTAGTCAAATACCACTTTATTTACCGCGCCGGGGAATTTGCCAAAGCGTTCCTCCACCGCAGTGTAGCGGTGCCCGAATATTTTCCTGAGTTCATTTTTCACCATCAGGGTATTGGCAATATCGCCCAGAAACCAGAGCGGTACCCGGTAGTGTACAATATCGGTCATTTCAACACCCCCTTCAATGGCTTTAAAATGATGCTGGTGATGCCAGAGTGTATATGGACCAAATCGCTGTTCATCTACAAAATATTGCTGGTCTGCCACATGGGTAATTTCAGTCATCCAGCATAGCGGAATTCCCAGTATAGGGCTTACCGTATACTCAATGATCTGTCCGGGATAAATTCGCTCACCATGGTGCTTGCTGGTAACATTAAAACCAAGATTGGCCGGGGTTATCTCTTTCAGGTTGTCGGGTCTGCTGAAGAAATCCCAGGCCGTTTCGATAGAGATGGGGATCTTTTGGATCGTTTTAATGCTGTAGGTTCTGGACATAGAATAAGTATTAACTGAATAACAGTATTTCTTTAATAAGGTTCATGGTATCTTTATCCTATGACAACCCGGCAACAACAATTGGATCACTTTAACAGTATTTACCAATCCCTCAATGCACAGCAGCAAAAAGCAGTGGATGCACTGGAAGGCCCTGTAATGGTTATAGCAGGTCCCGGAACGGGCAAAACCCAGATCCTGAGTGCCAGAATTGGTAAGATCCTGCTGGAAACAGATTCCCGCCCTGAGAATATTCTTTGTCTTACCTATACAGATGCCGGCGCTGTAGCTATGCGCAAAAGACTATTGGGATTCATAGGGCCAGACGCTTATAAGGTTAATATCAGCACTTTTCACTCCTTTTGTAACGATATTATTCAGGACAATCTTTCTCTGTTCGAAAAAACGGCCCTGGACCCTGTTTCAGAGCTGGAAAGCATTGAGCTGTTTAAGGAGCTGATCGACAACTTTCCCAAAAATCATCCACTAAAGCGTTACAGGGGCGATGTATATTTTGAAATCAACAACCTTCGGCAGCTATTCAGCAATATGAAGCGCGAAGGCTGGACCCCCGATTTTATCCTCGGTTGCATTGATACTTACCTGAAAGAAATACCTACCAGAGATGAGTTTGTATATAAAAAAGCATACAAACAATTTAAAGCCGGCGACCTGAAGCAAAACAAGATTGAAGAAGAAAAGGAGAAAATGGAAAAGTTGCGTGCTGCAGTAAATGAATTCAGTCGTTTTCAGGCATTGATGCAGAGAAGAGGGCGCTATGATTTTGACGACATGATCAACTGGGTATTAACTGCCTTCCGGGAAAATAAATTATTACTGGCAAGGTACCAGGAACAATACCAGTATGTACTGGTAGATGAATACCAGGATACCAGTGGTACCCAAAACAGCCTGGTGGAACAACTGATCAGCTTTTGGGATGATCCCAATATTTTTGTAGTAGGAGATGATGACCAAAGCATCTACCGTTTTCAGGGAGCAAGCGTAGAGAACATGGAGAAATTTGCCGATCGTTATTCGGCCACGATCCTCACAATTGTACTCACGAACAACTATCGTTCTACACAACCCATACTGGATGTTTCCAAAACATTGATCGAAAGAAATAACGAAAGACTGGTAAAGAAAATAGATGGGCTCAGCAAAACCCTGGTTGCTGCCAATACAAAAATAAATAGTCTTACCGAGCCACCACGGATACATGAATACGAATCGCAGGAGCAGGAAATGATTCACCTTACCAGCCTGGTAGGCGATTTGCTTGAGCAAGGAATTGAACCAGGAAGAATAGCAGTGATTTACAAAGAAAACAGGTATGGTGAAGTATTGGGTGCTTATTTGAAGCAAAAAAACATTCCTGTTTACAGCAAGCGAAACCTGAACATCCTGCGGATTCCTCTGGCAGATAAAATCATCCTGCTGCTGAAATACCTCGCAGCTGAACAGGATACACCCTATGGGGGAGATGAGATGTTGTTTGAAATACTTCATTTTAACTGGTTTGGCATTCTTCCAATTGAAATTGCCAAAATGAGTGCTGCCGTAGCAGATAGAAAATTCAGCGAGAATAAAACCTCGCTTCGCCGGTACATTTACGATACTGCCAATCAGCCCCAAAGGGATTTATTCAGTGTTCCGGTAAATGGAGTTAAAAAAGCCAGTGATGCCCTGGAAAAATTAATCGGAGATGTTCCCAACTGTACCCTGCAACACCTGTTCGAAAATCTGATCAGGGATGCCGGAATATTGAACACGATTATGCAGGATCCGGAAAAACACTGGCATTTGCAGGTATTAACCGGATTATTCGATTTCATCAAAGAAGAAACCAGGAGAAATCCGAGATTGAATTTACAGGAATTGGTCACCATTATCGAACTCATGGAGAAGGAAGAGCTAAGCCTGCCGCTGGTGCAGGTAAGTGGAAGCGACAAGGGAGTGAACCTGTTAACAGCACACGGATCGAAGGGACTGGAGTTTGAATACGTATTCCTGGCAGGATGCAATGCTTCCAACTGGGAGAAAAAAAGAAAACCGGGAGGCGGATACACCCTACCCGACACTGTATTTGGCTCTCAGCCAAAACTGAGTGATGAGGAAGAGTTAAGAAGACTTTTTTACGTGGCGCTTACAAGAGCAGAAAAACAACTGACCATTTCGTACAGCAGGTACAAATCGGATGGCAAACCCCTGGAGCCCTCTATGTTTATAGCAGAAATTCAGGAAGAGCATCATTTGCCTGTTCACAGTGTGGCAGTAGGCCGGGAGCAGATCAGCGAATTCAGCGCATTGGCTTTTGAAGATAATTTAAAACCGGAACTGGAAAAAGTAGAAACAGAATTCATCAACCGGATGCTGGAAAAGTTCGTAATGAACGTGACTGCGCTCAACAATTACCTGAAATGTCCGCTTCAATTCTACTTCAACAACCTGGTACGCGTTCCTTCCGGAAAATCAGAATCCACAGAATTTGGTTCTGCTGTTCACTACGCCTTACAGCGGTTATTCCAGCATATGCAGGAAAAAGAAGCCTTTCCTCCTGTTGATGTGTTTATAGCAGACTTTGAATGGTACATGCACAGGCACAGAGAAAACTTCACCAAAGAACAGTTTGCAAGGCGGATGGAGTACGGACAAGAAGTACTGAATAATTATTACAACGCCTACCTGGATCAATGGAATAAAATTGTTGTAATTGAGAGAACCATTAAAAATGTGGTTGTGAAAGGTGTTCCTTTAAAAGGCAAACTGGATAAACTGGAATTCAACGGCAACCAGGTGAATGTGGTAGACTACAAAACCGGAGATATAGAAAAAGCAAAAGACAAACTGCGTCCGCCCAATGATAAAAATCCGGATGGAGGTGATTACTGGAGACAGGCTGTTTTTTATAAAATACTCGTAGACAACTACGAACAAAAAAAGTGGCAAGTGGTCAGCAGCGAGTTCGATTTTATTGAACCCGATAAGAAAAAAGCATACCGGAAAGAGAAACTGGTGATTACGCCGGAGGATATTACCACTGTAACAGAACAGATTGTTCGGGTTTGGGAAAAAATTCAAAACAGGGATTTTTATACAGGATGCGGTAAACCGGAGTGTCACTGGTGCGGATTTGTAAAAACCAATCAACTGGCAATTGGCCTGCACGAACCGGGTGAAGCGAACGAAAACGACCCGGACTTTTAAAGGAAAGCTGTTAAGTTTGCACAATCAAGTACTACAATGAATGCACTGAAAAAGATATTACTGAGTTTGTTTGTTTCCGGGTCCATCAGCTCCATGATGAGCTCCTGTGCCAATATTATTTCCCCGAGCGGAGGGCCCAGAGACAGTTTGCCTCCACGCCTACTGTTTGCCGTACCAAAGGATTCTGCAATAAACAGCTCTCCCTCTCTGGTTACAATGAATTTTGATGAATATGTAACCCTGCAAAACATCAATGAGAACCTCATTGTATCGCCCACAATCAGGAATATGCCCCAGGTAGATGCCAGGTTGAGGACTGTAACCGTTCGAATCAAAGATTCGCTCGATCCCAACACTACTTATTCACTCAACTTCGGTACAGCGCTGCGGGATGTAAATGAGTCCAATATTCTAAAAGACTTTACCTATGTTTTTTCTACCGGGAAAACAATCGATAATTATTCGTACAGTGGAAAAGTGTTGCTTGCAGAGAACGGAAAAACAGATTCTACATTAATCGTGATATTACACAAAAACCTACACGACAGTGCCATTGTAAAAGAAAGGCCCCGTTACTACACCAGGATCAATGGCAGGGGTGAATTCCGGTTTACCAACCTGTCGGCCGGCAGCTACAGGGTATACGTTTTACCCAACGATTTTACCAGGAAGTACGACGACAGTACCAAGTTGTTTGCTTTCAGGTCCGATCCTTTGCCGGTATCCGATACAACGATATCCGATACCCTCTATGCTTATCAGGAATTCAAGGAAAAATCAAAAGTCGTTAAGCAGGCTGTGGCACTGGATAAATCGGGTAAAGAAGATAAAAGGCTTCGCTATATCAGCAGCCTCGAAGGAGCACAACAGGACCTGCTCAGCAGCCTGAAACTTGAATTCAAAAGACCCATCCGGTTAACAGATAGTGCTGCCATTGTTTTAGCCGACAGCAATTATCGCCCACTGAGTGGGTATAAACTTATGCTGGATAGTTCTAAAACTGTTTTAAGCATCAGCTATCCCTGGAAAGAGCAGCAGTATTTCAGACTGTTACTGCCCAAAGAATCGATTACAGATACCACAGGAACAATGCTGCCAAAAACAGATACCATTCGGTTCAGTACAAAGCGAGACTCGGATTACGGAAGCATTCAACTCCGCTTCAGCAGGCTGAACCTGAGCAGGAATCCGGTACTTCAATTTATTCAGTCGGATAACCTGGTAGAATCTGTTCCGCTGACTTCTTATGAGTTTACCCGAAAATTATTTCGCCAGGGCACTTATGAAATGCGGATTCTATACGATACCAATAAAAATGGTGTTTGGGATCCCGGAAGTTTTGGAATAGTAAAAAAACAACCTGAGATAGTGCAACTCATCAGCAAGCCGCTGAATGTAAAAGCCAACTGGGACAACGAAATACGGATCGAGTTATAGTAACGGTCGATTGAAACAACAGTATTAGTATTTATAGAAGCCTTCGCCTGTTTTCTTTCCAAGCTTGCCTTCTTGCAGTTTAGCCTGCTGCAACGGAGATGGCGTAAGTCTTTCCGGACTGCCTAGCGCCTCCCAAACAATATTGCTGACGCTGTAATTAATATCAAGGCCGATCAGGTCCATCAGTTTAAAGGGGCCCATCTTAAATCCTGCAGCTTCCATGGATGCATCTGCCTGTTCGGCGGTAATCAAGCCCTTTTCTACCATTGCCATAACTTCCAGATAATAATGGCGGGCAACCCGGTTAACAATAAATCCGGGAGCATCTTTGCAGATTACCGGAACCTTACCCAGTTGCTGCGCCAGGTGAAATACCAGTTCTACCAATGAAGGGTCAGTATGGCTTCCGCGAATCACTTCCACCAGCTTCATTACTGGTGCCGGATTGAAAAAATGCATGCCAACCAGTTTATGCGGATGATCCATTCCTTCCGCTATTGCATCAATACTAATAGAAGATGTATTGGTCGCAAAGACTACATCAGGTTCATTGAATACTTTCAGGTCGTTGAATAATTTTATCTTGACTTCCTTCTTTTCAATGATGGCTTCAATGATCACATCGGCTCTGCAATCCGCCAGCTCTGTGCTAAACCTGATCCGGCTCAATACCTGCTCTCTTTCTTCCGTGGTGATTTTAGCTTTTTCGACCAGTTTATTCAACTGAGCAACAATTCCCAACCTGCTTTTCTTCAGTGCTGCCGGGCTTAAATCGAATTGTATGGTATTAAAACCGGCCTGTGCGGTCAACTGGGCAATTCCGCTGCCCATTGTACCTGCACCACAAACTGCAATTGTCCGAATCGCTTTCATACGCTTTAAAAAGGCAAGATACTTACATCTTATCCACGACAGCCTTTTTGAGGGCACCAAAAGAAAAAATTGGTGCTAATTTTATCGCATGGCTACAATATTACAGCAGCTGGACCTGTTTGGCATGCCCATAGACGTAACGCCTCCTCCTAAAAAGAAGAAGCAGGCTGCGCCTAAAAAGGCAATTGCCCCCTTGCCTGTTATGGCGTCCCCTGCTGCTGAAATTCCCTTGCCACCAACAACATCTGCAGTACAGGAGGAGCCGGTGGTATACGCCAATGAGCAGATTGTGGTAAAACTAAAACCCAGGGCAGCCCCGGTGGTAAAAGAAGTGGTCGTTAAAGAGCCCGTTGTAAAAGACCGTGTTTTGAAGGAATCCCTGATCAGGGACGAGCAAACAAGGGAAACGGTAGTTAAATCTGTGGGGAAGAGAGGG